>NZ_JBMIRP010000025.1:0-11987 GCF_049202975.1 Ureibacillus sp. MALMAid1270
CTTTTTTCCCTTCGCCCTCAAAAACAAGGCGCAACCTTTTCGGAATGTTTGTCAAGAGCGATTGTCCTCTCGTTCGGAGAATGATTTCCGCCCTGAACTATTGTGATTTTCAGTTTTTCATAGAAGTTTTGACACTACCTAATATCTCTATTTTATACCAAAATTTAAATTTACAATAATGTTATGTGATTTTATTGAAGAATCAGTTATTTATCATGGAACAGTTGTGCTATACTTTAACTATAGAATAAGAAAGGTAGGGATTTTACGTTTTGGCTTTATTACAGAATACACCTTTATTATTAGCACTATTCTCGATTCTGTTCGCACAATTTATTAAAGTTCCAATTAATTTTGTACTCACCAAAAAAGTGAATTGGTCCTTAATGACATCAACTGGCGGTATGCCTAGTTCTCATTCAGCTGCTGTAACAAGTCTTGCAACTGCAGTTGGGTTTGAAACAGGCTTAAGCTCCCCTACCTTTGCAATAGCCGCCATGTTAGCTGGTATTGTTATGTACGATGCGAGTGGCGTTCGTTATCAAGCTGGACAACATGCTGCAGCACTAAACCAAATTCGAGATGACCTTTATGTATTTTTTAGAGAGATATCGAGATGGCCAGATAAATCAGATGAGGAAAAACACGAAGAACTGAAAACATTGTTAGGTCATAAGCCTAGTGAAGTATTATCAGGTGCGGTTACAGGGATTTTGATTGCAATCATTTATTACAATTTAATAGGATAAAAAAAAGTGCCATCGGAAAGCCGATTGCACTTTTTTTCTTGAAGTTTATTTTTGTTTTTGGGGACGAGTAAAGCTAGTCCGCAATCGGGATTGGGCTAAGAAAATTAATGAAGTTAGAACATTCGATAGCCGCTTTTACGTAAGAATATCATGACAATTCCTGCCACGATTGCCCCTGCAAATCCTCCGACTAATATCGCAATATCAACAACTTGCAAAGATAGAATTTTATCCCATAATGCTGGGAAAGCAGATCCTGCATCAAATATGTAATCTAAGAAACTAACTTCATCGATAATGAAGATAACTACGATTGGATATACGATCGCCATTAACCAAGTCATGCGTAGTAGCATATTTAGTAAAAATCCAATTCCAAAGAACATTACAAAAAATAGTACAATAGAAATAATTAACTGTACGATAGAAACCTGACTCATAAGTATGTATACCTCCGATTTTCTCTTCAACTAGTGTAACCGATATATTGAGTGCTTTCAAATAGAAAAGTAGTTAATAATTTGTCTATTAGTTTGTTGAAACGATACTATTGTGACAAGCAGCTCGTCTCTCAAGAACACTTTTCCTGTTTTTCTTGTGATTTTGTCCTTGAGACCGCTTCTCATGGACACTCTTTCTGTTTTTTCTTGTGATTTTGTCCTTGAGGCAGCTTCTCATGGACACTTTTTTCTTTTTTCTCTTGATTTTGTCCTTGAGACCGCTTCTCATGGACACTTTTTCTGTTTTTCTCATGATTTTGTCCTTGAGACTGCTTCTCATGGACACTTTTCCCGTTTTTCTCGTGATTTTGTTCTTGAGACTGCTTCTCATGGACACTTTTCCTGTTTTCCTCCTAATTTTGTCCTTGAGACCGCTTCTAACGAAAAAAAGCCAGCGCCCAACAACGTGAGCACCAGCCTCAGTTTCATAAAACTTACTACCCTATTAAACTGCCCCGACTGCCTTACCATTGACAAATCTAGGACTATTCCATAATTCAATCCATTTTCTCACAGCTGTTACGACAATCACTAAGCCAAGAATCAACATAATGACTGATAGTATACCGTTTAAGATTGAATATCCGCCTGCTGCACTATTCCAGTACACATTCATGATCATCCAAACACCGGCAACGTTTACAGTGATATATAGATAGATTAATGGAATAATACATGTCAGTACGTAGATACGTTTAGAAGCCATTTTTAGAATAACAGTAGCCCCTAAAACTAAACCAATTGAAGCCATTAACTGGTTAGATACTCCAAATAATGCCCAGATTGGTCCAATTTCTCCTGAGTATAGTAGGTAACCCCACATTAAACACGCTACTGCACTTGCGAAAATGTTTCCTGGTAACCAATCAGTACGTTTCAAAGGCTTATATGCATCGCCCAGGAAATCTTGGATTAGATAACGAGCTACACGAGTACCAGCATCAATCGCAGTTAGGATAAATACCGCTTCAAACATAATGACGAATTGGTAGAAGAATGAGGCCATTCCTGAAAACCATGGTATACCGATAAAGATTTGAGTCATCCCAACAGCAAGTGAAACGGCCCCACCTGTACGTCCTTCTAAATCCATTCCAATTGTTTGAGATAAAGAAGCTAGATTTGTAGGTTCCATACCTAGCGTTGCATACACGGCAGGTGATGCATTAATTGCAAAGTAATCACCAGGAAGTAATGAAGTTGCAGCAACTAAAGCCATAACCCCTACTAAACTCTCAACTAACATTGCACCAAATCCAACGACACGAATATCTTCCCAACGATTTAACATTTTCGGAGTTGTACCAGAACCGATAAATGCATGGAATCCTGAGATGGCACCACAAGCAATCGTGATGGATACAAACGGCCATACAGGTCCTGCAATAATAGGTCCACCACCGTTAACGAATTCAGTTACAGCTGGGAATTGAATAACAGGGTTAACAATAAATACCCCAATGATTAAAGCAATGAATACACCAATTTTCATAAAGCTGCTTAAATAATCCCTTGGTGCCAATAAGAACCAAACGGGAAGTGCAGCTGCAAAGAATGCATAAGCCGGTAAAATAATTGCTAAAGTTTGGCGATCAAATGTTAAAAAGTCGCCTAATGCTGTCCCTTGAATCATTGGTCCAACAAATACACCAATTAATAATAAAATAAATCCGACTGCCGACGTTACCAATAAATTTCCTGTTTTCTTATAAGCAATTCCGACAAGCATCGCAATAGGAATTGTAATGGCTACAGCAAAAGTTCCCCATGGGTTACGCTCTAAAGCTCCAAGAACAACCATGGAAAGACCAGCCATCGTGATTGTAATGATAAATAACATTGCTAGTCCAGTACAGAAACCTGCAACTGGGCCTAACTCTTCCTTCATTACTTCTGAAAGCGATTTCCCTTTACGACGCATTGAAGCAAATAATACAACTGCATCGTGTACAGCACCACCAATTACTGCCCCAATTAATAACCATAAAAGTCCTGGTAAATAACCAAATTGAGCAGCTAGCACCGGACCTACTAATGGACCCGCAGCAGCAATCGCCGCAAAATGGTGACCAAAGGCAACCCACTTATTTGTGGGAACATAGTCTTTTCCATCGTTAAGTTCATGAGCAGGTGTTAATTCTTTTTCGTTTAAACGTAAAACTTTCTTAGTAAAGAAATACCCATATAAACGATACCCAATAATAAGTACACAAATGGCACCTATTACAATAGATAGTGCGTTCATAGCAAACCCCCAATTGATTTCATAATTAGACATTCGACTATAAAACAACAACAACAATATCAAAGTTAGCTCGAGCACTTTTCACTAACATATGACTCTATGAATATTTCTATTCACAAAGGATAAGTTAATATTTGTAAAATTTATTTAATAAATAATTATTTATTGAAAAATAGTTTATAGGTTGAATATTCAAATACATCGCCAGGGTTAATGTTTTCCTTTTTTAAAAGCTGATGATTTTTCAATTCATGACTTGCCATTTCCCTTAACATAACAGAGGCTTGCCCTCCATTAACTAACTCGTCAACGGTCAACCACTTCACTTCTGATATTTCTTGTTCTTGAATTGTAATCGTTTGGTGGTCATTAATCGGTTGGCAATAAAAAATGGCCATATTATCACTAATTTCTTGTCTAATGACACCTGTACGTAAACCAATTAAACCTGTCACAATACAATCAATACCTGTTTCTTCCTTTACTTCACGTACAACTGCCTCATCTGCAGTCTCACCAAATTTCACAAATCCTGCAGGTAATGACCATACCCCTTTTAATCCACTATAAGTCTTTTTTACAACAAGCCATTTTCCTTCTGAATTTATGACTACCCCAGCAACGCCAAGCCAAACTTTTCCGCGATCTTTCTTCATCCAAATCCCCCTCTGTCTAACACATCTTTTATCTATTATACATTTTACGAAAAGACATCAAACGAAAAAACTCATCCATCAAAGCAAATTACATGATTCAACGAATGAGAACATCATCAATATATTGTTTAAAGTGAATGAATTCGGAATTTGAGCACTACAAAAATGCCTCCTCAATTTGTGAAGTATACAACTCACAAATTGAGGAGACCTACTATTCAGGAACTAATATTAATTATTACTCACAAACCTCAGGCGTACCTTGAACCTTTGCTGTTCTAAATGAAGTTCCACAACCACATGATGCGATGGCGTTCGGATTATCGATTGTAAAACCGCCACCCATTAATGATTGTTTGTAATCAATTTTTGTACCCATTAAGATTGGTGCATCTTCACGGGTAACAAGAATTTTAATGCCGTGTTGTTCGTCTATGAAATCTTTTTCTTCATCAAGATTTTGGTCAAAATTCATACCATATGAAAGTCCACTACAACCTCCACCATGTACAAGAACACGTAAGAACGAACCTTCTTCCTCGTTATGCTTTTGCATTTCTTTAATACGGTATGAAGCTGCTTCTGTTAATTCAATTACTTTCTTTTCACTTGTCATCCCTGTCACCTTCCTTCTGCCTATTATTTATATGATATCAATTTTCTACGTATCAATTCAACATTACTGCTTTTCATCAATATAGGTATTTTGGTTTATCAAAATACTTTTGATTACTGTTATAATAGTCTTATAGATTGTAGTTTGAGGAGTATTTGTTATGGAAATTACACCGTTTTATGAAAAAGAAATTGAATGTATTCATTGTAAAAAGAAGTTTCCTTCATTTAAAGTACGTACAAAATTTATTAAGGTAGATCACACTGAAACTGATTTTCGTCCTATTTATAGTGACACAAATGTAAATGCCTTATTCTACAATGTGTTTGTTTGTAAACATTGTGGGTTTTCCTTTACGGAAGACTTCTCTAAATATTTTGCACCTGGTGTACGTGAAGAAATATTAGAACATATTTCAAAAAAGTGGGTTCCGCAGGATTTTAATGGAGAACGAACAATTTCACAAGCGCTACAAGCATATAAACTTGCTCTATATTGTGGAACAGTAAAGAAAGAAAAATTCGTTTCTCTTGCTGGGTTATCTTTACGCATTGCTTGGATGTATCGCTCTCTTGGCGATGAACTACAAGAAAATCGCTTTTTAAAAATGGCACGCGATTATTATATTGAGTCTTTTTCCGTTGAAGACTATGCTGGTACTCAAATGTCAGGTGTCCGAATCATGTATATGATTGCAGAACTTTCTCGTAGGCTCAATGATTTAGAAAATGCAACTCGCTTTTTCTCTAAAGTAATTGAAAAACAAAGTATTGGCGGAGAAGCAAAGCTCATTGATATGGCAAAAGAACAATGGCAACTCGTTCGTGAAGAACGTGAGAAGTTAAGACAAGAATCAAATTAATAGGATCCAAATGAGAAAAAGGCTATCTAATTGACTACATTAGACAGCCTTTCCCTATATAGTTGAATGATTAGAATACTTGTTCTACTTCTACAATACCAGGTACTTCTTCTAATAAAGCACGTTCAATACCTGCTTTTAAAGTGATTGTAGAACTTGGGCAGCTACCGCATGCACCTAAAAGACGTAAACGAACGATTCCATCTTCTACATCTACTAATTCACAGTCTCCACCATCGCGTAATAAGAATGGGCGTAATTTATCTAAAACTTCTTGCACTTGTTGTTTTTGTTCTAATTCTGTCATTTCCCTCGACTCCTTTCATTAAAATTATTATAATGTGAAGAAGTGAAAAAATCCAATATATAAGTTAGAAAGGTTGTTAGATTCTATATGAAAAATAATACCATAATAGAAGTATATGGAGCGGAAGTTATTTGTGCTAGTTGTGTCAATGCTCCATCTTCTAAAGATACATATGAATGGTTACAAGCAGCCATTGATCGAAAATATCCAAACCAACCTTATACAATCCGTTATATTGATATTGAACAACCACTAACAGATGATCGTGATAAAGAATGGGCAGAACGTATTCAAAATGATGAATTTTTCTACCCACTTGTGTTAATCAATAATGAAGTAATCGGTGAAGGCTATATTCAAATTAAACCTGTATTTAGTGCATTAGAGAATTTAGGATTTGTTCCTGTAGAATAATAGAGAAGAAGCAAAGTGCTTTTTCTCTTTCTTATATATCTACTTGACGTTTATAGAACCAAAGATATCCAGATTTCATTAGTCGTGCGATTCGACCTGTAACTGCCATATCCATAACTAATGCAAATCCATGCTTTTTACCTAAAGATCCTAAAGATCCTTTTAATTTTATTTCAGGCATATTTACTGGTAATGGTTCGTTATTATATTTACATTTTAAAGCTTTAACTGCGCGTTCAGCTTGTTCTTCAGCAAGTTGAGCACTTGGTGGTAGATCTGATGAAGCGCAATCTCCAATGACATATACGTTTTCGTCATTTACTAATTGGAAATATTGATTTACAATTGGTCGGCCTTTTGAATCTTTCTCTATACCTTCCATCTCTCTAACAACTTTTACTGGTTGAACACCTGCTGTCCATACTGCAGCATCAACATGAATGATTTGGTCGTGATTATATAATGCATTTTCTTCAACCTTCGTAATATTAGACTCAGCAATCACTTCTACATTATTTTTTTCAAACCATTCTTTTATATACTTACTTAATTTTTCTGGAAATTCTCGTAAAATACGGTGTGATCGGTCAAATAATTTTATGTTTAAATCTGCTCTACTTTCGCGTAGTTCACTTGCTAATTCAATTCCACTTAAACCAGCACCAATAATACCCACAGTTGAACCAGCTGGTAAACCACATAGCTTTTCAAAAGTATTACGAGATTTTGCAATGGTTTGAATACTATATGTATATTCTTGCGCTCCTGGTACTCCATGGTAATTATCTTCACAACCTAATCCGATCACTAGGTCATCATATTTGATTTCACGGTCTTGATCTAAATAAACGATTTTTTCATTCGTATCAATTTTAGTTATTTCACCATACACACTTTCAAGTCTTTGATGAACTGGGAAGTCCACACGCACTTCTCTATCTGTTGAAGTTCCTGCAGCCAATGCATAAAATTCTGTTTTCAGACTATGAAATGGTGTTCTGTCAATTAAAGTAATCATCGTGTCTTCCGGGAAGTTATTCGGTAATAGACGAAGTAACATTCGCATATTTCCATAACCTCCACCTAATAAAACTAAGTTCTTCATATAACTCTCCCTTTATATACGTGGTTCACAAATAATACACAATTGAGTATAGCTCATTGTGATACATTTCACAATATTTTTTGTGAAATGTATCACAAAATATTTTTATGCTTTTTTCTACTTATTAGATTGGAGAATTATTAGTTTTTTTATTAGAATTTTCTTAATTTTCTTAAGTTAAAACTGATAGATTGACGAAAATGAAAAAACAGAGTAGCATCAAGCCTGAGGTGAACTCCATTGAATCCACTAGTAGAATTTTGTATTAGTAATCTAGCAAACGGTGCACAAGAGACCTATGAAATACTTGAACGTGATCCGAATATCGATGTTCTTGAGTATGGCTGCCTTAGCCATTGTACAATATGTGACAGAACACTTTACGCTCTAGTTAACGGTGATGTCGTAGAAGCAGATACACCTGAAGAGTTAACGAAGAAGATTTATGAATATATAGAGGAAAATCCTCTTTTCTAATATTTATTGGTATTAGCTATATCAATGAAAAACGCGTACAAAGTAAATTGTACGCGCTTTTTTTATAATTGGATTTGATCTAAATCTTCAACACAATACGTAGGTTGTACCTCTTGCTTCAAAACCGTCTCCGTGTTCGTCACACCTGTATTCACATGAATCGTATCACACCCAAAGTGAACGCCACATAAAATGTCCGTATCGTAATTGTCTCCAATCATAACCATTTCATCTTTTGAGTATCCATACTCTTCTTGAATAACCTCTAGCATGACCGGTGATGGCTTACCAATAAATAAAGGCTCAACACCAGCTACATTTGCAACTAAATTAACAAAGGATCCATTCCCCGGTAGAAAACCATATTCACTAGGGAATTTAACATCTTTGTTTGTACCAATGAGTTTCGCACCATTTTGTACAGCTGCAGTTGCTTTAGCCAATTTCATATAATCTACAGTTTGGTCAATCCCCATTACTACAACATCTACTTCTAGCTCATCTGATACTTCTATTCCTTCTTCTTTAAATGCTGCTCTTAAACCATCTGACCCAATCATATGTACTTTTGCAGCTTGATAATTTTGAGATACATACTTGGCAGTTGTAATGGCACTTGAATAAATTCTAGAAGTATCTGTTTCAATACCAATGTTAGTTAAAGCTTGTTGCAATTGTGATGGAGTCTTTGAAGAATTGTTGGTAATAAAATAGTATTCTAATCCCTTTTCTTGCAAGCGATGAATAAATCGCACTGCGGAATCAATACCTTCTTTCCCTCTATAAACCGTCCCATCTAAATCAAAACAATAGGCTTTGAATAATTTCATTCTTGATTCTCCGGTAAAAATGCTGATACTGGTCCTAATTCATTTTCTAAGTAATTTAAGACATGGCCAGAGAACGTTTTTAAGACAGCTAGATTATCTTTTAATCCTTTTAATAGTTGTTCATTATCCACTTGAACGAAATCTCTTACAATCATCTTACGAAGTGCTACAACCTCTTTTATAGGCTGTTCCATCTCTTTTGTAATGACTTTTTCATCGACTAAAATATCGATTATATCATCATAGCTTCCTGGGTCTCTCATGATAAAACCATCAATGATTAAGTTCCCTACATCCATTAATGATTCTACTGTATTATGCCCTATTCTTTGTAGTGCAAGTGTTGTAATATCATTGTCCAACCATTCGTTTGACTTTTCTAACAAGTTTAAGATTTCGTCTAAATGTTTTAATGTAATGATAATTTTATTGCGATCGACAAAGTACATGTCATGTTGCCCCCATTTCAATCAATTAAGTTGATAGTCGTTTCTTTTTTATAGTACCATATCTTTATGAATTGGGAGGAATAAAACAAAATGGAACGTTTTTTCTTATATGATGATACAGAGGATACCAAAACAAGATTCGTTAGTTTTACTGGGAAATTGATTCGATATGATCTAGCAATTGTTCAATCGAGAAGATTTTTTGGGAAAGTACTAGTATTGGATATGCAATCGAGTCGATTTGCCATTATCGGCCCTGACGACATAGATGAGCCAGGCTATTTAGAATATGTGTACAATAAAACAGAAGAAGAAGCAGAGGATTTACGAGAGTACTTAACGGAATTACTTTCTTAAACAAAAAGGACCAGCTCATAATGAGTTGGTCCTTTCAATTTAAATAAATTAAATTTGTTCTTGTTTTTCAATGTCATTGGTACTGTCTGTGTTTTCCTCATTTGTTGGTACATCAACTTGACGAGGTGCACGGCCTGTTTTTTTCAAGATAAAATAAGCACAGCCAAAATTACAGTATTCATACAAATAATCTTCAAACGAGCTAATTTTCGTATCAAATGTAGATTTTTGATTGCGGTCATCGAAAAAGCCTTTCAATCGTAATTGACCATAACCCCAATCACCAACAATATAATCATATTTAGCTAATACATCCGAGTAGCGTGCTATAAATACATCTTCTTGAAAACCATCACGGACATTTTCGATTAGTTCATATACATATCCCTCTGCGATGATCACCTAAACTCCCCCTTCACCGTACGCAAGCTAATTACCCTTCATATTGAAGCTGTCTATTTTTTGTCGCTTCATTAACTTGTTCGTCTGCATGATAACTACTACGTACTAAAGGACCAGCCTGACAGTGTTTAAATCCTTTTTCCATTGCAATTTTACGTAACTTACCAAATTCAATTGGTGAGTAATATTTTTTCACTGGTAAGTGTTTTTTAGTAGGTTGTAAATATTGACCAATTGTCATAATATCTACATCGTTTGCACGTAAATCATCCATTACTTCTAATATTTCATCCCAGGTTTCACCAAGACCAATCATTAATGATGATTTTGTTGGAATATCTGGTTGCATTTCTTTCGCACGACGTAAAAATTCTAGAGAACGGTCATATTTAGCACGAGCACGAACTCTTGGAGTAAGACGACGAACTGTTTCGATATTATGGTTTAAAATATCTGGCTTCGCATCCATTACCATTTGCAAATTCTCTTCTACGCCACCTAAATCTGAAGGTAATACCTCTACAGATGTTTGAGGGGATTTTCGGCGAATTGCTCGAATTGTTTCAGCAAGAATGCCAGCTCCACCATCTTTTAAATCATCACGAGCTACCATTGTAATAACAACGTGTTTTAAATTCATAATTTCAACAGAATCCGCCACTCGTTCTGGTTCAGCAGTATCTAATTCGTTTGGTAAACCTGTTTTTACCGCGCAGAAGCGGCAAGCACGAGTACAAACAGCACCAAGAATCATCATTGTTGCCGTTCTACGTTCGCCCCAACATTCATGGATATTTGGGCAACGAGCCTCTTCACATACTGTATGAAGATTTTTTTCACGCATTAATTTTTTTAAACCTTTATATTCATCATTTGTATTAAGTTTTATTTTCAACCATTCTGGTTTACGTAAAATTTCATCTTTATTCCCTAATGTCATTTATCATTCGCCCCCGTCATAGTGCATCCTTTGTTGTCAATTTAACATATTAATACCATTGTAACAATTAACTTAGTTCCATTGTACAATAAATGTCTTAATTATGAGCGAATTAATTTTATTCATTTTTTTCTAATGGAACTGGTACCTCTATAGAAGGCTGTGCTCCATCGCCTCCATTAGACCAAATATGTGGAACTGGACTTTGAACAAGACCGATTGCTACTGGAATGTATTGATTTACTGTTGCCGTTTTACTTGCAAACGGAACAATAATTTGAACGTTAACACTAATAGTAATTCCTACTTCTACTTTCGCATTGTTTATACCGAATTCGGTAATATCTGTAACGATATCACTACTTACATTACCGATAATATGAAAACGAATTGGTATTTTTGGCCCTAAGTTTCCTATTATAGGTAAATTAAGCGCTTGACCTAGAGGAACAAAAAATACAATTCCATCTCCAGCTTCCATACTACCTACGTCATATTGTACATTATCTAACTCTGGAAGGTGGCTCAAATCACCATTTTCAGCTTCTTGTAAGTTGAGTTTAACTAGACTTACAATTTCAGCTCTTTCTCGATTAATAATTTCTGTGTTAAATTTCGTAGTAACCATTTCATTTGAATTCGTTGGTACATTTTCAATGACCTCTGAAGCATTCATAATGTTTTTTGCACTTATTGCACGGGTTACAACGTGAGAAGCTATTTTATAGGTCTGTACTTCCGCGTATTCTAAGTAAGTAGGTAACAATCGATCATTTATATAAAATAAAAAAAATATAATACATGCGATAAGACTTAAAAGGAAAATTGCGATTCGATTTGAAGTTCCAGATTTGCGTTTATTATATTTCCATTTCCTCCCTCGAGAAAACATTGTATTAGGCCTACGAGAAAACAAAAATAATCTCCTCCTATTCTATAAATAGACTCTCGGCATTCGCCGAGCTTTGTGGTTCAAGGATTTTCCTCAAACCAATTTATTTCATCCCTCCTATTTTAGGTGGGATTTTTTAATGTTCATTTTTTTAAAACTGGAAATTAATTATCAAAATATTTTCAC
>NZ_JBMIRP010000026.1:0-69782 GCF_049202975.1 Ureibacillus sp. MALMAid1270
AAGATGCGCTTGAACAAACAAATAAGAAAATCAAAAAGTTAATACAAAGTCAACTGGAGCAGTGGATCTCAGGCCTACCTAATTATATCAAGGCTTATTTACCGATTTCACTCTGCGAAAGTTGAGTTATTTATTATCATAAACTGCTATCCATTTTTATTAAAATCCAGATACATTACATAACCTCTGTTCAAAGTCATTCTCAACCAATAATCATAAGAGCCGTATCCTCTTAAATTATCGTCTTTTTTAAATTTCAATTTTTCAAAAGTCCTTATCAATTCTTGTTGAGTTATATCGGTCATCTTAATTGGAACAAACTTTACTTCTGCATTAGTCTTTCTGAAATTAATTTTTCTCTATTTATCTAGGTCATATTTATTAAACCTTACTTGAGAATTACTCCTCTTTTAATATAAATAATGATTAATAGTTATCTTAACATTACTGTATTGTGAATAATATACAAACTAGTATATTTGTAACTGGAATTAAAATGTAAAATAGTATATATAACACTAGAAATATTTAGTGCCATTAACTTAATATGTAAATGTATCACAAATATTCTTGAATGGAGGGAGTGTTTAAAGGATGTTTAGAGTTATTTCAAAAATATTTTTATTCATAACTTTAATTTTAATTTCAATAACTGGTTTGAATCTTAAAGTTCAAGCGGAAGAAAATGATAACGTTGATGTTTATAGTCCCGAGATAGAGACTATTACCGAAACTATCTATCTAGAGATTAGTAATAACTATACTAAACAAATTGCAACAGAAACTTTTGAGGATATTCGAGAAAAAGCACAAGCATCTTATGATGAATTAAATGAAAATAATATCAATTATTCCGAATCTAAAGCACAAAAGGAATCTAATTTTACTCAAAATTCAGCCACTCCCTCTTCAATTACTAGTTATGTAGAAATAGATAGAGTTACAACATATAATAGCGTTACAAACAACATTAATTTAAAATCTACTATTAAAAGCATTATTGGTAGTACACCAACTATAATATTAACTGGTAACCACTTGTACAGTAGCAAGACTTTAGAAGGTAGTTATTCAAAGGTTACTGGATTTGATGTTGAATGGACAGGCAGCAATATTTATGTCGGAAAATCACATTCTATTGATTATAAAGTAACATCTTCTAACTTTTGGATAACTAAAGGCACTGGGGTTACAGGCTATGCAGGCATAGGTACAAAATCGACTTCTAATCAATCCGATCCAGTTTTAACAAATAAGAAAGCCAGTATATATCCAACCGTTTACAATTCTCATGCGAGGACTTATATGCCTCGCCCAACTCAAGCTAATATGTCTGTTGTACCATTAGAATCAAGAGTACCTTGGGATAATACTCTAAGAGGAAGTTATATTTCTGCTTATATAGGTTCCTATGGAAGTCCTTCTTGGGATTGGGCAGCTTATGATATTCACCATGTAATTCCTAGAGAATACGGAGGTACAAACCAGTTTTCGAATTTATTCCCAGTACCGAGAACTGTACATCAACAAACTATAAACCCATGGTGGTCTGCTTACTAAATTTGACGGGGGGAGTAATTTGCACTTTATAACGGAATCTTTAAAAACACTTAAAAATCGTTTAGATCCTAACAATAAAATTGTAATTTATGGGGAAAAAGGAGTTATTAATGAATCTATATGCTTTTTTAACTCACCTGCCTATGAGGATGAAATATTACAATTTGAGAAAGAAAAGAATATAAAATTACCAGAAGATTACAGACTATTTTTAAAATTTTGTAATGGAACAAAATTATTCCAAATAATGATAGGTGAAACAAACATAGGTGGTGGACTTGAGTTATTTTCATTAAATGAGATAAAACAACATTCAGTTAATATTCGACTACCATTTCTACCAATAGGATACGTGTCTGAGAATTACGTTACAATAAATGTAGATAGTATTAAAGATAACTCTCCCAATTATTTGTTTATTAGTAGCTTTTTGGAGTCTAGGTCACTTAATTTAAATGTAGAGCTTTTTATAGACAGATATATTACCTCTCAAGGATCTAATTTTTGGGATTGGCCAATCTATTCAGCAAAAAACTTCTATAACTCCTAGAAAATATAACTGACTCGCAAAATTACTTTTGCAGTAAGAACAATTAATTCAGCATGAATGTTTATACGCAAAAAGCACACTTCCTCAAATTTGAAGTGCACCATATTATATAGACAGTTTAATAAAAATTATGCCATAATGAATACGGTGAAGAGATGACTTCGGTATGCTGCCATGGTCATCTTTTTATGTCCTTTGTTCAAGAGATAACATATATCATAAGTTTCAAGAGGTTCTTCATCTTTAATTTTTCAATCTATTTATTTTCAAACCTCAATTACATCTTGCCTTTAATAACTCTACACACTACTCGCTGTTTTTTATCAAATATCTTTCCCAGATTCTATAATCACTATCAATTTCTTTGACCTTCAAGGAGATAGGATGGTAGATATATTTGTATATCGCTTTCATCTTTTGGCCCTTGCGCATTTTCAATTTAACTAGATAATAAGCTAATTCATATATATGTATTGCTTGTATTGTTTCTAGACTTGATTCGTATTTATCACACTAACCTGAATTATGCGGAGAGAATTCGAATCCCTGGAACAAAAGTATAAATAATCTTTCGTTTTAATATGGGATAGTGACTTAACCTCTACACAGTCATCCTTAATATCCTGCGCAGGATTATAAGAGGTATAGACAGCAATTTGGGATTCATTAAAAATTGAGAACATCTTTACGATAGGAAGCCCAGCCTTCATTCATAACCTTCGTTTCTAGTTGTGGCCAGAAGTATAACATCTCTTCACGCATCATTGTTAATATATCACGTTGCCATTCTTCTAACTCACGACTATATTCTTCGATAAATAATAACAAATCCTTCTCAGGTCTTGGTGGGAACTTCTTCTTTCTTTGGCGAGTAAAATGATCTTCACTGTTTGGCTGATCAATATTCCACAGATCATCATAAGGAGTTTTTGGTTTTAAGATTATTTCCTCCTCTTCTTCGAAGTCACTGTACATGAGCTTCGGTCTTAGTAGTGATGGATCAATATGCTCTTGGATTGCCAGTACTGCATCTAAAAATTGCTCCACTTCATCTTTTCCATATAAAATTTCATATTGTGCTATGCGTTCAGCCGTGGATGTCATACTTTCAACCATATCTCTTCTTGTATTGGAAAAACGCACATTATTTTTGAAGAAATCACAATGGGCTAATACATGGGCAATAATTAATTTGTTTTGCGTTAGTGTGTTTGTATCAAGTAAAAATGCGTAACAAGGATTTGAATTAATAACCAGTTCGTAAATTTGGCTTAAACCAAAATCGTATTGAAGCTTCATTTTATGAAATTGTTTACCGAAGCTCCAATGAGTAAAACGGGTTGGCATACCATAAGCACCAATTGTATAAATTACATCTGCCGGGCAAATTTCATAGCGCATTGGAAAGAAATCTAACCCAAACCCAACGGCAATCTCGGTTATTTCATCAATCGCTTTATGAAGCTGTTTTTCCATAAAATGAATCCCTCCATCCTCCGATATATTGGGAACGTTTAATTTGCAAGGCTATATTAAGCCTCAACTGGTTTTTGGAAAAATCTTTTTAGCGCTTCGTATACATCATTTTTTTGTTTTAATATATAGTATCTGAATTTCGGGTCATCAATTTTACGATAGACACTCATTAACGTTGAGTAACGATTATGTGCATTGACTTCCCCATATCCAAACATGCTCGATACTTCCATTAATTCTTTTACTAACTTCAAACATTTTTCATTATCCGTTGAGAAATTATCACCATCTGAAAAATGTACAGGATAAATATTGAAACGCTTAGGATTATATTTTGCGTTCACTAATTCAAGTGCCTTTGCATATGCTGAGGAGCAGGCTGTACCTCCACTTTCCCCTTTAGTGAAAAATTCTTCCTCTGTTACAACTTTTGCCTCTGTATGATGGGCGATAAATTCAATATCTACATATTCATATTTAGTCCTTAAGAAACGTGTCATCCAGAAGAAAAAGCTTCTTGCACAATACTTCTCAAATGTTCCCATTGAGCCACTTGTATCCATCATCGCTAATACTACAGCCTTGGATTCTGGTTTAATGACCTCATCCCAAGTTTTAAATCTAAGATCATCGTTGGCAATTGGGGCTATTTTTGCTTCGCCTTTCATGGCATTTCGTTTAATGGCAGTTAAGATCGTTCTCTTTTTATCGATGTTCCCCATAAGACCTTTTTTACGAATATCATTAAATTCAATTTTTTCAATTGTTATATTTTCTTTTTCCTTTTGTTGTAAGTTTGGAAGCTCCAGCTCATTGAATAATAAACTTTGTACTTCTTCTAAACTTACTTCAGCTTCATAGTAATCGTCACCTGGGGAATCACCTGGTTTACTTCCTTTACCAGGACCCTTTTCAGCCGTTCCTCGTTCACGGGCAATGACGTCCCCTACTTTACTGTCTCCTCTTCCTTGACCAACATGTTTTGATTTGTCGTAATTATAGCGAATTTTGTATTCATCTAAAGAACGAATTGGTACTTTAATGACTTCTTTACCATTCGACATGATAATACTTTCTTCACTGACAATATCCGGCAAGTTATTTTTTATAGCTTCCCTAACCTTCTCCATATGACGTTGTTGATCCTGATGCCCTTTGCGATGGAGGGACCAGTTTTCCTTGGAGATAACAAAGTTTTTTTGATCTTCGCTCATATTATCCTCACCCATCTATATTTTTAATTTTCATCAACTTGTGGACAACTCGTCAAAAAGTGCAAATTCTTGGTGAATATTCAAAGAGGAAAAGCACTTTTCTTATAATATGAGAATTTTCTGACATATTTCACTGAATTTGAAAAAAATTAAAAAGAGTGTCCTAGATTTTTTTATTAATCAATTAGATGCTCTTTTTAATATTTTTTTGCAATTAGTTTTTTATAGATAAGTAGTGGGATAGGTTTTAGGTTCTGTATATGGAAATAAGTATCCTGATTCTTAATCAAGAAACAGTTATAACTTTTCCACTTTTTCATTTGAGGAAGCATACTTAACTCTTTGAAGATACGAAGATAATGTCATTAGCACAAAGAAAATGATTAACATAACAAACATGACTGGGAATGGAAATTCATTATAAAAGTAAAATACAAATGTTGTATAAACTATTAAACTTACAATACTACTTTTCCAATAGTAAGCTCTTCTTATTGCAGAATGTACAAACACCCATATAAATAGGATTAGAATGCTTAACCATAAGTTCACCTTAATCATCCCTTTATAAAATTCGGTTCTACTTATATGTCATCAACTTTAGAAGATCGCTCTTACTTTCAATTTTACGTCGCATCATTTCCTAATTATACCATAAATAAATGAAGGGAGAGCTTCTGGTTTTTAGAATTTCCTGAAACTTATTGCAAGGTTTCAAGTAAATATACAATTAAGAGAGTACCCCAACAATAGGGCACTCTCTTTTTATTCATACACCGTACTAATTCTTTTTATCTGTTTAAAAGACTTCCAACATATCGTAACAATTCATTCGCACTTGTTGTGTTGTAACCATATTCATCAACAAGTGTTGCAACAACTTCATTAATCTTCTTAAGCTGTGATTCATCAGGTGTTTTAGATGAAGTTGTAATTTTGACGATATCTTTTAGATCTGCAAATAGCTTTTTCTGTATTGCTTCTCGTAATCTCTCATGAGAATTGTAGTCAAAACGTTGTCCTTTTCTAGCATAGGCCGATAAGCGAATAAGGATTTCCTCACGGAATGCTTTCTTCGCATTTTCAGAAACTCCAATTTGCTCTTCAATGGAGCGCATTAGTTTTTCATCTGGATTCATTTCCTCGCCCGTTAACTGATCACGAAGTTTATTTTTATTACAAAACGCCTCTACATTATCTAAGTAATTATTCATTAGATGTTTCGCAGATTCTTCATAGGAGTAAACAAATGCTTTTTGTACTTCATTTTTCGCAATTTCATCGTATTCACGTCTTGCTACAGCTATATAGTTTATATATTTCTCTCGATCCTCTTGAGAAATCGATGGATGTTGATCGAGACCTTCTTTTAATGAGCGCAGAACATCTAACGCATTGATGGATGGCACTTCCTTACGAATGATAGCAGATGAAATTCTATTGATGATATACCTTGGATCAATACCATGCATACCTTCGTTAGGGAATTCTTTCTTCAACTCTGCTACATCGACATCATTGAAGCCTTCAACATTTTCTCCATCATATAAACGCATTTTCTTCAGTAAATCGATACCCTGTTTCTTCGGAATTTCAAGTCTAGTTAATACTGAGAAAATAGCTGCTGCTCTTAAAGCGTGTGGGGCAATATGAACATGTGCCATATCACTTTCACGAATCATTTTTTGATAAATTCGTTCTTCCTCACTCACCTTCAAGTTATAAGGAATCGGAATAACGATAATACGTGAATGAAGCGCTTCGTTCTTTTTATTAGCGATAAAGCTGCGGTACTCTGTTTCATTCGTATGTGCGACGATAAGCTCATCTGCAGAGATTAACGCAAAACGACCAGCTTTAAAATTACCTTCCTGCGTTAAGGATAATAAATGCCATAAGAACTTCTCATCTAATTTCAACATTTCCTGGAATTCCATCATGCCTCGGTTTGCCTTATTTAGCTCTCCATCAAATCGATATGCACGTGGATCGGATTCAGATCCATATTCTGCAATTGTAGAGAAGTCAATGCTTCCAGTTAAATCCGCAATATCCTGTGATTTAGGATCTGAAGGTGTAAATGTTCCAATACCAACTCGTCTATCTTCTGAGAAGAAAATACGTTCAACTAACACATCTTCAATTCGACCACCATACTCTTGTTCCAGACGCATCGTGTTTAATGGTGATAAACTTCCTTCGATACGGATACCGTATTCCTCATAAAATTCATCTCTTAAATGATGCGGAATGAGGTGTAATGGATCTTCATGCATCGGACAGCCTTTAATGGCATAAACAGCACCTTCATCTGTTCTAGAAAATTGTTCAAGACCTCGTTTTAACATCGTTACAATCGTCGATTTACCACCACTTACTGGACCCATTAGAAGCAAAATTCTTTTCCTTACATCTAGTCTTCTTGCGGCTGGATGGAAATATTCTTCAACTAATCGTTCTAATGCTGTTTCAAGACCATACATTTCTCTATTGAAAAAGTTATATGATTTTTGTCCTTCAATTTCTTCTACACCTGCTGTTCTTATCATATTGTAAACACGGGAATGAGCTGTTTGAGCAATTTCTGGTCTTTCTTTAACAAGTCTTAAATATTCCGCAAAAGTACCTTCCCACTTCAACCTGTCCTCATCTTCACGGTATTTCCTTACCTTGTTTAAGATGTCGATAGTCTTACCTCCATTCTTCATGGCATGGTTTATTAAACATACTATGAAGTTCGAGGGATTATGATTCCAAGTCAAATTCGAATTACCGATTGTTAATTTTCACCAATTGTATATTTCACGGCATATTTCACCAATTCTATCTATATTTTTTATTTGCTTGACATAAGTGGAAAAGCAGTAAATTATTATCCGGGGCAATAAACTTATATAATATAGGTAAATTATGCACTAAAACCATACAAACAACTAAAGGAGTGATCATTATGTCAGAAAATTACTATGACAAAAGTAAAGCAAAAAACATATTCCAATTAAAAGAATTAGCTCCTGAACAACTGAAAGCTTTCCAACAA
This sequence comes from Ureibacillus sp. MALMAid1270, assembly GCF_049202975.1. NCBI lineage: Bacteria > Bacillati > Bacillota > Bacilli > Caryophanales > Caryophanaceae > Ureibacillus > Ureibacillus sp. MALMAid1270. Next base: position 7,841 of record NZ_JBMIRP010000026.1, read on the forward strand.
TTCGATGTTGCCGTATTAAAAGACGGTGCACTTTCTAAAAAGGAAAAGGAAATTATTGCTGTTGCTATTGCACATGTTACGGAATGTCCGTATTGTATTGAAACTCATACGAAAAAAGCAAAAGTAGCTGGGGCAACGCTTGAAGAATTAGCAGAGGCTGTTTTTGTCACAATGGCAATAGAAGCAGGTGGTGTTGTAACTCATAGCACACATGTTCACAATGCTAACAATGCAGATGCTCCTGATGAATTGTATGCTCGGTCTAATTTAAACTATCTAAAAGAACTAAATAAATATGCTCCAGATGGATTTAAGGGATATTCAAACTTTAGCCATGTTGCCATGAAAGAAGGTCGACTTTCAGCTAAGTTTAAAGAAATCATTGCTGTTGCCGTTGCAACTGCTACCCAATGTCCTTACTGTATTGATGTACATTCTAAAAAAGCTCTCGAAAAAGGAGCAACCAATGAGGAACTTGCTGAAGCAATTTTAGTATCCTCTGCATTATGTGCTGGTGGAGCGTATGCTCATATGATTCAGATGATTGAAAGCTATAATAGTTAGAGCACTATTAATAAAAAAATAATGGGCTACATTCTTTGATTATAGTAATTAAATCACATGCCAAAAGAGTTGTAGCCCATCTTTATTTTGAAAGAAATATATTAAGTTTTTTGTTTTACAATAAATAAAAAGAAAAAGCCAACTACCACCCTTAATGCCCATTGGATAGCAGTTAACGATTCTTGGCCATGAAAAAAATCCACAATGATTCCTCCGTCTATATATGCTTCATTTATTTTCACCTTTTGCAAATGAATTATTCAATTGGTAATCCAATCTTTAAAATTCGTCATTTTTCGATGAAAATAATGAATATTCGAACGCACCCCTTCATATATTTGACATGGTAATGCAATTGAAAGGAGGATATCATGCATTCTCATTCTCAGTTTAAATATTGGCGCCCTTTCGTCGGCCCTTTTGATCCATGTAAACCAATACGTGTAAAAAGTTATTCAACACCTCCAAACTTATATATGAACTTCCAGCCACCTGGACTACCGCAATTCCAATCTCCTAAACAAGCATTAATGCACGGTACACTTTGGCCACAACTATATAGCCCTTACCCAGATCCTAATAAAGGGGTGGAAAAACCGTGAAGAAGCAATTACCACCTGAGTATTACAAGCTTTTAGAAGAAATCCAAGCCATTGATTTTGTAATCGTTGAGTTAAGCCTCTATCTCAATACTCACCCACATGATATGGAAGCAATAAAACAATTTAACGAAGCTTCCCATCATTCCATGCTTCTAAAAATTGAATTTGAAAAGCAATTTGGACCTTTGATGAATTTTGGAAAGAGTTATTCAAATTATCCATGGGATGTAGATGACTCGCCATGGCCATGGCAAGTTTAGATTGTTTAACATGATTGTTAGATGATAACTGAAGTGAAAGGCTTATTTGGAGAAAGTGAGGGGAGTGAATAGGTAATGTTTTATTACGAAAAGAAGCTCCAATATCCGGTTAGAGTAAGTCAATGTAACCCAATGCTAGCAAAGTTTTTAATTGAACAGTATGGTGGAGCAGATGGTGAACTTGCAGCAGCTCTCCGTTATATGAATCAGCGTTATTCAATTCCTGATAAAGTAATTGGTCTATTAAATGATATTGCGATGGAAGAATTCTCGCATTTGGAAATGATTGCCACTATGATATATAAATTAACGAAAGATGCTACTCCAGAAATGATGAAAGCGGCTGGTTTAGGCGATCATTATTCAATACATGACAATGCGCTATTCTATCATAATGCATCTGGTGTTCCATGGACTGCAGCATATATTCAAGCTAAAGGTGACCCTATTGCAGACCTGTATGAAGATATTGCTGCTGAGGAAAAAGCACGTGCAACGTATCAATGGATTATAGATTTATCCGATGATCCAGATTTAAATGATGGTTTGAAGTTCCTACGTGAGCGTGAAGTGATCCATTCTTTAAGATTTAGAGAAGCAGTTGAAATATTAAAAGACGAACAAGGTAAGAAGAAAATATTCTAAGAAATAAATTTCTCCCCTCGCATTAGCAAGGGGATTTTTTATGTTAGAATGACAAAGATTATATTCTTGTAAACTCAATATCTACCATAAGGAGATATAGTTTATAAACAAGCTAGAAAGATTGGTGTAGAACATGAATTCAAAAGCATTAATACTAGCACTTATTACCGTTCTTATATGGGGATCAACATTTGCAGCAAATAGCGTTAGTTTAAATGGAGGATATTCACCTGGACATTTAATACTAGTACGATTTATCTTAGCATCTATTATCTTCATCATTATTGCGATGATTCCAAGGGTTAAATTCAGATTACCTGCTAAAGAGGATTTGTTAAAAATATTCCTATTAGGAGTACTAGGAATAAGTGGTTATCATATTTGTGCTACTTTCGGTCAAGTTACAGTTAGTGCAGGAACTGCAGGTTTATTAATAGGATCTGGTCCAATATTTACTACACTTTTTGCTATGTGGTTCTTGAAAGAGAAATTAGGAAAAGTAGGTTGGTTTGGGCTAGCATTTGGTCTTTTAGGTATTGTCATCATCTCAATCGGTTCAGGAGATTCCTTTGGTATTTCACCAGGAGTGGTATTTATCATATTAGCCGCTATTGCGACCTCTTTATTTTTCGTTTTTCAAAAGCCATTATTTACAAAATATACAGCTATTGAATTAACTGCTTACTTTACATGGGCTGGAACGATTCCGTTTTTCGTCTTTGCGCCTGGGTTACTAACGACAATCCAAAACGCATCTCTTGAGGTGAATATGACGACAATTTATATAGGAATATTCCCTACAGCTGTTGCCTATTTAACTTGGGCTATTGCATTGTCACTATCAGCAGCTAGTTCTGTTTCAAGTGTACTTTATCTTGAGCCCGTTATTGCAATAGTAGTTGCTTGGATTTGGATTAGTGAATTACCTTCCATGATGTCTATTTCAGGGGGGATCATCGCTATTACAGGAGTTATTATTGTTAATTATTTTGGAAAACGTCAGTCAATTATTGAACAAAGAACACTCGAATCCACTACAAAGTAAAAAATCCTTCCTAATGTTCACAGCATTGGGAAGGATTTTTAATTTATTTTTCACGGTATACTATATAATTCAAGATTTGTTTTAGATAAGTTGTGTTTCGCGGAATATTTTCTAATGATTCGATTGCATCGCAATAGTGATCCCACATTGCTTTTTTGGCTCCATCTATCCCTAAAATAGATACAAATGTTGAATTGTTATTATCTACATCAATCCCAACTTTTTTACCGAGTAATGTAGAGTCTCCTTCCACATCTAACAAATCATCTTTAATCTGAAAAGCAATTCCGGCGTGTCTAGAGAACACTTTTAAATAATCTATTTCCTGTTCAGTTGCTTGGGCTAAAATAGCAGGCATGATTAGACTAGCCTCAAATCCTAAACCTGTTTTATAAAAACTAATCGTATTTAACTCTTTTAATGAGAGCGTCCTACCTTTTGACTCTAAATCCATCGCTTGACCTTGACACATTTCAGCAGTCATTCTCGCAGTATATTGTATAAGCTTCACTACAGATTTCGGGTCAAAATTCTCCAACGAAGCTTGCTCTTCAAATGCTTTTTGAGTTAAAAAAAGTCCAGCAAGTTCAGCAGTCGCTACATTAAAAATTTGGTGTACGGTTGGATGCCCTCTCCGAGTTGAAGCATTATCTTGTGATGGTAAGTCATCAAAAATCAATGAAGCAGTATGCATATATTCTAATGATCTTAGAAGTGGGAAAAGATTAAATTCATCTAAACCATAAACTTTAACTCCCATAAACCAAGTCATGATTGGGCGAAGTCGTTTTCCACCACTATCAAGACTATAGTTAGCCGCATCTATTACAGATTCTTTGACATGAAAACTAGAAGAATCAATTTTTAACTGGGCATTTATTTTTTCTTCAATCTCTTTAATTGTATCAGAGAATTCTTCTTGTTCTTCCTTCTCCTTATTAAAGGAATTTAACATTTGATCTCTTAAAAGCTTGTCATAAAAATCAACATCATCTGCTCTATTAACCATTTTCTCAATTAATTTTTGTAGATGACTATTCTTTAAGGCAAAAAGGTTCATGACCATTTCATATGTCTCTATTCCGTTCTTCTCTTTAAAACGCTTCAATCCATTTATCGCTCTATCCAATAGTACTTCTCGTGTTTTTTCGTCAGATCGATAAACATTATGAATTAAGTTCGCAATGACCGTCCAATACATTTCAAAAGGATTAACTAAATCCTTCCTTGTTTGATGATATTTTAAATAGTAAGTATAAGGCGTAACAGCTCCATCATTCTCATCTTGAAACATATCAGCGAAATCATCTGCTAGTTGATTGTAAATTCCATATAAAAAGGTTCTCTCTTCAAACCCTTCGTCTTCTTTTACATTGGTCATTGTTCGAGCAATTAATCTTGAGGATGAGGATTTTAATATGACAGGAACATAGATTTCTTCATTGGTATATTGGGAATTGGATAGATCCTTATTACGATCTACCTCTTGTGAATGAAAGAACACATAGGATTGCTCGTAGAATTTAATTTGTTCCTGCTGGTAGTTTCTCATATATAGAAATGCCTCTTTTAATTCGGCATGAATATAGTTCATGAGCTCTTTATTTTTCCCGTTCCATTCTCCAAAATCGGGAACAACGCCTGTGATTAATGTTTCTCTTATTAAATTTGAATATCTCTTTTTTTCATCAGGATCTAAAACATTTGAATCTAGTAAATCATCTATAAATGGATATGTTAACCCATATGAATAGCCTAATCGAATAGCTTCCTCAAATTTTCGTGAACGTTCATCTTCTGTATAAGACTGATCCATCTCTTCATTCATATGAAGCATAACACCAGCAATGATCTTAATGAGTTTTCTTCTTGCATTTAGAGCGTCCATCTCTTCTGGAAGGTTTTTCGTCACCTTTTGTAGTTTTTCAAACAACCAAATCATCGTCGTTTCTACTTTTTCTTTTTGAGCTTTACGATACATACCTTTGAAACTAAACAACTCAGCAAATTCATCATTTTTTGTTTGATGAGGTTTTTTCATCTGTTCGATTAAGTTTGTAACTATTTCATCGATTCGTTTTTGTGTTTCAATAGAATCTAAAGTTCTACCTAAATCTCGTAAAAAAATATAAGCAACACTTCGTTCTAAATAACTTCTCAATTTTCCTTTGTATTCTAACCAATTAATATATTGATGGTAATTTAGGCTCTGCCGTGGGTCCTTCTTACCTCGTAAAAATGAGAGTATTGCAGTCCGAAAATGAACATGATTCTTTTTCCATAACCGTATATCTTCAGTTAAAGAATGGATATAGGATTGTTTTTGAATTTGGTTATTTAATAAAGTGAAATAGCGCAATGCCTTTTGTTCTTCTTCTAAAGTAACTCTATTTGTATCAATTACGTATAAATCATTATTCATTAAACTCACCTTTACATATATACTGTAAACCTTCCGAACTAAGACACTGTACTTTAATATATATTATTATTTAAAACATTTTAATACGCATAAGTGAAACTTCAATTAATGAAGTGCCAATCTTAAATTAAACTTAATATAGATAAATAAAGGGCTTAACCAGCTAAACCGATTAAGCCTCATTTACTATTATTACTTTTTTATGTTTATATTTCCATTATGTGTTTCGAGTTGGATTAAATTTTTTCCATTTCCAACCACTGTGTCGAAATGTTCTGATCCAAATACTTCGATATTACCATTATGCGTTTTCAATTGATATGTCACATTCGTTGGTTCGTGATCTGTTAGAATTGTTACATTCCCATTATGTGTTTCAAGGCTAATTGGTTCATATAGTTCATTTTTTGTAATACGTACATTTCCGTTACTCGTTTCACCTATGATTTTCCCTGTACTATTTTCTAGAATGATTTCCCCGTTATTGGATTTAAGGTTAATCAATGAACTCTTAACATCTTTTACAATAATTTTCCCATTGTTTGTTTTCATCTTAAGTTCTTTTGTTTCAACATCATTCACGTCAACCTTACCATTATTCGTTTTAGCTTGAATCGATTCATACATATCTTTTGGTAGGTAAACGTTTAATGTAGGGGTTTTAAAAGAAAAGTCAAATGCAAACCAGCCAAACCAAGGTTTCTCAACTTCAATATCAAGTGTATTCCCCTCAATATCTACATTTAGTCGATATTTTTCTTTATTTACTAGTTCTACAAATGCCTCGCCATCAGTTATTTGTAAGTTAATATCAGCATTATTTGTATCAATCTCTATATGATCAAATCGTTCTGTTTCAAGTGCTACCTTTTCTTTCCCTCCCGCTGTAAAGAATCCTGTTATAACACTAGATAAACTAATTCCTATTAGAATGACAAGTAAAATAATAATATACGATTTCTTCATGATTTATTTCGCCCTTTCTCTTCTGCTCGATATCTATATGATAAAGAAAAGCTAATGAAAGCAACATGACCCAAATAAGTAACTTCTTCTAAGTCTCTAGTCTTAGATGGGCACTTCCAGATCGTCAAAAACCTTTGAAACTCTACTTGTGTGCAACTTTCCGTATGTATGTCCTTACTTTATGAAATAAAAAATTTAAAAACTACATCCGCCATAAGAAGCAAACGTAGTTTTAAATGTCTTATTAATTTTTCACATTATCAAGAACATCATCAATTGACTTTGCGACAGTATGTGCGATTGGCTTCCATTCAACTTTCTTAAATAGTGCTACAATTGCAATTGGAATGTACGTAAACATGAAGAATGGAAATGTAAATGAATACCAAATCTTTTTCCAACCAGTACTGTGAATTCGATTCCATTCAGTAATCGTCGTAAGAATTCCCATAAAGAATAAAATACTGTAATACCAAAGGAACGATTTCAAAATAGACATCGTTGTCACTAAAATAATGTCCTTTTCATTGATAAAACCGAAAATGGCAGCAAAATAAAAGCTACTATTTACAGCAATACTAAAACAAGTGATTAACATCGCAGGCATGAGTGTCATAGCCATATCATAACAAGAAAATCTATTCCCTCTATTAAATAAAATTCCACTAAATAGTCGCTTGCCATAATGATTAATTACTTGATAAAAACCTTTTGCCCAACGTAATCGTTGGTGCCATGATTGTTGAAACGTAATTGGCTGTTCATCATAGAGTACTGCATTACGACAATAGCCAATTTTGTCGCCTTGAAGAATTTGAGAAACAGAAAACTCTATATCCTCTGTCAATAAATGATGGACCCATCCACCATTTTCTTTGAATAAATCAGCTTTTACTAAAAAACCAGTTCCAGAAATTGCACAACTATTATTCAATCTCATTCTTGGTAAATTCAAATATTCAGCTTCATGTAAAAACCACAGTCCATAACCTGCCGAAATCCAGTTTTGATCGTAATTTTTTGAATTACGATAACTTGTAATCACTCGATAACCTTCATTGAATGTCTTATTCATTTCTGAAATATAGTTTTTATCTAGTAAATTATCTGCATCTAACACTAAGTAACCATCGTATTTTTTATGTGAGAATTCTTTTTCAATGAATTTCAACATAAAATCTAATGCATAACCTTTACCAACCTGTTCAGTATTAAATCTTTCTTTTACTATCGCACCTGCTCTTCTTGCGACAACAGCTGTTTGGTCGGTACAATTATCTGCAACAACAAAAATATCAATTAATTGTTTCGGGTAATTTTGTGCATGGATACTATCAATCAGTTGGCCAATTACCACTTCCTCATTTCTTGCTGCAATAATGACCCCTATTTTATGGAATTTAAGTTCAATATTATTTAACTCACGTGCCCGTTTTGCTTTAAACGCAATAAACATATAAACGATTTGATATAAATACATCATTGCAAATAATAAAAACATAGCGAAATTAAAGTTTTCTATAAAGTTCGTAATTTGAGAATTCAAGTTTATGCCTCCACATAAAACATTTTAAAAATTCTTTTCCAATTGCTTTAAAAACTTTGTTGTAATAATATTAGACGTTCCAAAAAATGAAAAGTTCTATATTTAAATGTAAAAATTGTTAATTTATAATTAATCATTGTAAATTTGCTATTTATACCATTATTTACCCAATCCTGATGATTATATCCATAACATTGAACAAAAATGCATTTTATGTAATTTTTTGTTTGGAATGATTACTTTTTACTTATTTCCCCAAACAAAAAAGCTGTGTAAATGGACATTATTATCTATATACACAGCACATCGTATTATATTATTTTGTATTGTTTTCTGCTTCCCATTTCGCCACTTCTTCACGGACGATTGGAGCCACCTCTTTACCTAACAGTTCGATTGATCGCATTACATCTTCATGCGGCATTGAACCAACTGGACAATGAAGCATAAAACGGGTTACCCCTACATGTTTACGAAGATAGATAATCTTCTCAGCTACTGTTTTAACATCCCCTACATATAATGCACCTTCTAGACTGCGTGCATAGTCGAATGTTTCTTTCGTATATTGTCCCCATCCGCGCTCTCTTCCAAGAACATTCATAGCATATTGTGTTGGAGGGAAGAACTTATCAACCGCTTCCTCTGTTGTTTCAGCAACAAAACCATGGGAATGAGAAGCAACGCTAAGTTTTGAAATGTCATGCCCCGCTTGTTCTGCAGCACGATAATATAACTTTACAAGCGAACCAAATTGAAGTGGACTGCCACCAATAATAGCAAGAGCAAGAGGTAGTCCCAACACACCAGCACGTACAACAGATTGAGGTGTTCCACCACTAGCAATCCAAATTGGAAGATTTTCTTGGACAGGTCTTGGATACACACCTCTATTTGGAATTGAAGCGCGGTGCTTTCCTTCCCAATTAACAATTTCGTTGTCACGAATTTTTAATAGCAAATCTAACTTTTCATCAAATAATTCATCATAATCCTTCAAGTCATAGCCAAATAACGGAAATGATTCGATAAATGATCCACGACCAGCCATAATTTCAGCTCGACCATTCGATATAGCGTCTACAGTTGAAAACTCTTGAAAAACTCGTACAGGATCATCAGAAGAAAGAACTGTCACTGCACTTGAAAGTCGAATATTTTCCGTTCTAGCAGCTGCTGCAGCTAATAAAACTGCTGGTGTTGAACACGCATAATCTTTTCGATGATGTTCCCCCACCCCATAAATATCTAATCCAACTTCATCAGCTAATACGATTTCTTCTACTACTTCACGTAAACGTTCAGCATGACTTTTTACTTCTCCAGTTTTGACATCAGGTGTTGTTTCAACAAATGTTGTTAAACCTATTTCCATTTTGACTCCCCCTAGTAATATATCCTTTATGATTTCCTACATTTTCTACATTCCATTTCATCATACATTACAAATTGTATACCTTCCAAATTTCCTGTTTCTTGTTTAGATGACGGTTTCTTTAAAATGCGACCCCATTTTATAGAAAAATATCATGGACTCTAATTTTTTTGAGAGAATTTTACATTATACGTATGTTTCATCTACTTGGAAAAGAATATTAACAGGACTTATATGGTTATGATGTAACTAACCATTCACAATGATTAGTAAACATTTATTTTAGAGGCTTCATTCGGAGGGAAATTTTCATGAATCTATTACAAGTACGAAAAGGTCAATTTGTCTATTACAACAATGAGTTACACAAGGTATATTCAGTGAAAACTATGTTTAAACAATCCGTACATCTAATTCGCTTGCGAGATATGACACAACAGTTGTGTATTGCAAAGGAGATCGAAAAATACCAACCGAGGGAACATGATAGTTTTATTTTCAACAAAAAACGTTATACCTTGAGCAAAGAACGCACTGCCCAAGTTGGTGACTATATATTAATAACGAACCCAGATCCTGATTACTTAGATAACTATTCACTAAATGAAATTGAAGTTGTTGCAGTAGTAGAATCTAAAGGGGTTATTACAAAAAACTCAAATGGGATTAAACATAGCGAATATTTGTTAATGATTCCAGGTAGATTTGAATATAGTAATCCTATTGATTATCAGGATAAAGCATTATCTGTTGATGATGATATTAATGAAAATAACTCAGAATATGACGATGAGTCATTACCTTCTATTGGTGATGTATATAAAAAAGTTGATAATGGTTTAGAAGCTATGGTAATTGCCATTCAAGGGAACACCGTTTTTCTAGGTGGTGGTTTCCAATTACCACAAGAAGATTTAATGAATAGTGAAAAGTGGGAATTTCTTTATAACATATTAGATCAATAATAATTGAAAAAATGGGCTGTTTTGAAAGTTTAGCTTTCAGAACAGCCCATTTAAGTTAAAAATTATTGGTAACTAAGTATTCGTAGAAGAGTGATGTGGCACTCGTTAAACGACCATCTTCCGCTTCTACTAAAACATATCCCCATTCATAATCATTTAAATGCAATGCCGTTTTATGATGATCAATAAGCTTTACATTTCCATTTACTTCGTAAAATTGCTGCAACTTTTTTTCATTTTGTTCATTTGGTGATAAGTCTGTAATAAATAAAAATGTGTCAGGATTATCATTTTCTAGGAAGTATTCTATTTCCCGATTTAAAGATGCAATAGAATTATAACGGACTTTTACATCTTGTCCAAAGGCAAGCTTTGCTAAAATTCCACACCCCACTCCATCCAAATCATTATGGGATAATAATTTATACATGTTACACCTCAAATCACTTGAATCAATGAGTTAATTTTCGTTCTACATTTCTAAGGATGATTTTACTACGTGGTATGCTTGGGAATTCATTCATTTCATAGGATAAATCCTGCTTTGGAACCTCGTAGTCCATATGATTTACTAAATAATCTAAACTAATTTTCATCATTTCAATTGTTAGTTGTTCTCCCGCACAGCGATGTCCAGTTAAATACTCTCCACCACCTTGTGGTATAAAGCTAAAACGATCATTTCCTTGGTCAGCAAAACGGTTTGGATTAAATTCTTCCGGATACAACCATAAATTTTCGTCATGGTTTGTACCGTATAAATCCAAATACGCTAACGTATCTTTTTTAATTCGATAATCTCTCCAAGTAAAGTCTTGTTTAACTTTAGCTGCAACAAATGGGAAAAATGGATAGAATCTACGAACTTCATCGATAAACATATACGTGTACTTCTCATCAGCATTTTTTAACTTCTCATACTCATCTGGATGTTGAATGAGTGCATGAGCAACAAAAGCAATATAAACGGATATTGCTACAATTGGTCTGTATATATTTAACATTTCAACCACTACAACGGATGGGTCTAATAATTTCTCATCGGCATCTTTAGCCCAAGTAAATTGGTGTAATGCTGTGTCTTCTGGTGGTATGAGTTTACCATCTCGAATCTTTGTCACTAATTCCATCATCCACTTTTCGACTTTATTTTGAGCATTTCTACCTTTCCAATGTAAAGGCCCAACTGCTCCAGCACCTTCAAACATTTCACTTAATTCTTTTGTTAGCCAGTCTACCTCTTCCTCTTCAACGAGCACACCAGCCCATAAACATGCAACTTTACAAAGTAATTCTTTTACTTCCTCATATAGAACGATTTCTTCTTTCTTACTCCACTGATCCAAAGATTGTTCCCAATATTGGACTGCTATCTCTTGGAATTTTCTTATATTTTCCTCGCCCATGATGGACATAATCATTTCTTTTCGGCTGCGATGTTCTTCCCCGTCTAAAGTTTGAACACCATTTTCACCAAACAAGGTTTGTACTATTCGGTTCGGTGCAGCACCTTCTCTTTTAAATAGATCTTTATCATAAAATACTTGTGCTGCGTCTCTTCCACTCATACATAATGATTTTCTCCCCATAATACGAGTTTCAAAAATTTGAGAATTAAAACTTCTCTTCCTATTCATAATGAACTCGTATCCTTCTTTTAAAAGGGGCATTGTATGGTCTATTCCTTCTTCTCTTGGTATTTGATTTTCTGGCATAATGACATCTCCTTTTTATCTAGTATCGTTATTGTTTGTGAATGTTCAAAAATTACACATTCTCCGTCACCATTCATAATTTGTGCAATTTTTGTTGATACTATTAGAAAGACGTCATTCTTCTTAAATTTAGTTGAATGTATGTCTCGACTTTGTAGGTTTTTCACTGGTTTGACTATGGACAAATAATTATTAAGGGATGACAGCTATGAGTCGACAATCATCGAAAGTAAAAGAAAACAAAATTACATTATTATTACTACTAAGCATATTAAGCTTTGGTATTGTAATTTCAATTTTAAATTTCCTATCCATCGAACCAAGTCTAACGGATCTTCAATTTTACTTAACATTACTAGTCGTAATAGCATTATTATTTAAACCATTACGTATTAATTTGCTTTACATGATAAGCATTGTTGTAAAATCAATGTTGAATATTATTAACAGGTTCATTTTACGGAAGGGTTATACGAATAATGCAAATAACGTTAGTGAACTAAATTGTATGGAAGTTGTACAATTTCTTAAACCAATATTCGAGAAACAAGGCTATCACACTGAGTTAGCAAATAATTCGAAAGAGCTAGAAGCGGACTTAATTTTAAGAAAAGGTTCAAAGACATTCGTAGTTCAGACAAAACGAAAAAACCACAAAGTTGGCACAAAAGTACTTCACGATGTTGTAGGAATAGTTAGACAATACAGCGCAAACGGTGCAATTGTTATTACGAATCAATATTACACATCGTCTGCCAAAAAGTTTGCTAAAAATAAAAATATTAAGCTAATTGACCGGGACGAGCTAATGAAAATGTTAAAAACAACAAATAGAAAATACAGATTTGCAACTGCTTTATCATTCATCTTAAACAAATAGAAATATACAAAACAGGTGCTAGTTGCCCCACAATTTAGAATCATTTCTGAAATGTGTAGGTGACTAGCACCTTTATTATGTTATCCTTTCATATATACATTTTTATGGAAGGTGGCAACTTATCAAACTTTTATATGAAGTTGATACGAACATGGCACAAGATATTGAAGCAAAACGTTTCAGTGAGGTAGAACTTTTTTTAGGAACCGTTCTAAAATATGCAGAAAAACACGGATTAGAAGCTCCAGTTAACAAAATGTTATACGAAAAAATTATTTCCAAAGAATGTGAATATGTTCGCTATAAGATGGCCATAACTTTATCGAACGAAGAGATTGTAATAATTTTGAATAATAAAAGGCTGATTCCAATAAGAATCAACCTTTCTAAATATATCTTTTTATTCGCTAGGAGTTCTACCTCTTAATTGTGCTTCAGCCATTTGCACAAGGCGTTTGGTAATCTCTCCACCTACTGAACCATTAGCGCGTGAAGAATTATCTGCCGATAACTGAACACCAAACTCTTGTGCAATTTCATATTTCATTTGATCCACTGCTGCTTGCGCCCCAGGGAATACTAACTTATTTGAACTGCCGTTGTTAGAAGCCATTTCTTTCACCTCCTTGTGTCATTTAGAATGCACCAGGAGGCTTTTTTAATACATTGTAAAATATTTATTATTGTTATGGATTTTAAACTATCCATTTTTCATCTGTATTAATAGTTTTCAAAGAAATTTGAATGTAATTAATCTTTAATGGCAATTTTTAAGTTAATAAAATTCCAAACTAAATTTCAGAAAAAAGTTCCCCTAGTCGTTTCATTCCTTCTTCAATTTGGTCTGGTGAACTAGAAGAGAGGTTTAAACGCAAATGACGAATCCCATCGTCTGGGTTTTTACAAAAATGAATTCCAGGTACGAAAGCTACTTTATAATCATTAACAGCTTTCTTAAATAGTTCCAAAACATCTGGTTTACCCGGTAGTTCAACCCAAATAAATAACCCACCTTCAGGTTCTGTATATTTCGTACCTTCAGGGAAATATTTTTGAATCGCATTTAACATTGTTTTTAAACGCACTTCATAAATTGGGCGAATTTTTTCGAGATGCCCTGGTAATAGTCCACGATTTAAAAATTCCGCGCAAATTTCTTGTGACAAATTAGACGTATGTGTATCAGCACCTTGTTTTGCAACCGTTAACTTCTGAATAATCTCCGGTTCAGCTAAAACAGTACCAACACGTAATCCTGGAGAAATAATTTTTGCAAAACTATTTAGTAAAACAACATTTCCAGTTTTATCAAACGTTTTAATATTTGGAACTGTTTCTCCTTTAAATCTTAAATCACAATAAGGATCATCCTCTAATACGATAAAATTATGTTCACTCGCAAGCTCTGCAACTTTTTGACGTCTATCCACAGGTAATGTTCTACCAGTTGGATTTTGGAACGTTGGAATTGTATAAAGCATTTTTGGATTATGCTCTTTAATTTTCGCCTCTAAATCTTCAACAATTATGCCCTTTTCATCCATAGAAACAGGAATACATTTTACAAAGTATTTATTAAACACTGAGAAGACACCTAAAAATGTTGGAGATTCAACTAATACAACATCACCAGGATTTAGAAATACATCAGCTAATAATTGAATTCCTTGAGAAGCACCTGTAGTCACAATGACATTATCAACTGTCGCATTAATTCCTTTTGGTTTAGCAATATGATCAACATATGCTTGTCTTAAAGCTGGCCATCCTTCTGTAATACCATATTGTAAAATTTTCGGACCCTTTTCTGTTAATGCTTGATCTGTAATTTCTTTAATCACTTCAATTGGAAATGATTCATTTGCTGGACTTCCGCCTCCAAAAGAAATAATTTCAGGATCTGCTAATGCTTTAAAAATTTCGCGAATAGCGCTAGCTGAAACTTGTCCCATTCGGTCTGCGAATTGATACATAACTGATTTCCTCCTCTAATACAATCCATATCATCTATTTATTATTTAGAATCTAACTAAGTAGTTTTCGATATCGTAATGAACGATTATTTAATATTGTATACCTTATTTTTTAAAATTGTATAAATAATTTCCAATTGTCTTGAAATAGTTCGCAATTTACCAGAAACTTGCTATCGCTATGGAAATATAGAGGTAACTATTTTTAAGAAGCTTTTAAAACTTTTTTATATGACCCACAGCTTGTACGTTTTAATTCTACTCTTATAATCATACATTTAATTACTATTATTTATTGTTATTAGAGAGGAGTATCTTTGTGGCAAAAAAATCACATGATAGTTATGATTTAGTCCTTTATTCAATTGGACTAGCATTAACATTTTTAGTGTTTTTATTATCTAGATGGTTATCAGGGTCAGTAATGAAAGAAATTGAGTCAGGCACTTCATTAGTAGACCTTGTTTTCGACGGAAGTGATCAAATTAGTTTTTTATGGAATTTACTATTACCTACCCTTTTACTCTTCACGGGAATTTCCATTTTACTAGTATTGTTATGGCAAATGGTTAAATCAATTGTTACTAGACATGATTCTAAATTTAATAAACTACTCCTAATATTAATTGTTCATGTAATTGTCATCGACCTGTTATTTGCCTTCAAAAATGGTTGGCAATTACTGTTGTTAAACTTTCAATATATAATCATTACAGGTATTCTTCTTTTCTTATTTGCTTCTACTGTTCGATATTTTGTTAAGGTAAAAAAGAACTAACAAATGATTAAATACATAAATACCTTCAAAATGATAAAAGCCCAAAATCCACAGAGATTTCGGGCCATTTTTATTTAATAAAAACAACGGTATCACCAATATTATATATTTGGAAAACTCGTTCTCCTTTATAATCCCAGCCTAATTGTACTTTTCCGCTATCTAACATACTTTTGATTTCTTCTTTACTTACTTCCCCTGTATATAAAATAATTTCAGCTTCATGAACAAATTGAGCACTTTTTTCATCATTATATTCCTTATATTTTGCCCCTAAATATAAATCGCTTCCGAGCAATTCAGTAATATATTCGGGAATCTCTACTTCTAGGTTTTGAATCTCTCTTGGATAATTTACTTTTAATGAAAAAGATATTTCTTGAAACTTACTTTTATCCGAGTATTTTTCTTTATCATATAATATTAATTATTTATATGTTTCTTCATCGATAGGAGTAATTTCAGTACGTATTAATACCGCAGGGTTAATTTGAAAATAAAGATAGCAGCCTGCGACGATCACTCCTAATAATGCGTAACAAAGGATTTTTAAAGTTATTTTATGTTTCATTTAATCCCTCGCATTCGATAGATGTAGTTCTACTAGTACAAATCAAACCCAATATTCATTTCTATAGTTATCCTATATGCATAAAATTTACTTTTAATTAATAAAATAAATTAATTTTGCAAATTTAACTGTTCTATATTATCGTTGATAATTTTCTAAAAATTTTGTTTAGGCTATTGCTTTTCATGGAGAATCGATGTATTATTTTAATAATTAAATTTAATACATACTTATTTCAAAAAATTTGAAGTAAGGATAGAGGCGCAAAAACCATTAGTACACTTTTTGAGGATGATGAGATCCGATGATAACTGTGGAAAGGGGAATTTGCCGAAGTTTCAAGAACTCTCATTGGTCTTGAAGCTGGTTCTGCATTGAATAAGTGCAGGATTGTCATATAGGAAACTATGTGGAGGGCTATCTTACGCGAAGAAATGAAGTCTATTTCTAAGCAACAACGACCCTTCGTTGTTGCTTTTTTGCGTTTATTTTAACGCCCTTCTCCCTCTATTTTTTTTTAATAAAAAGTTAAGGATGTGGAGAAGAATGAATTTCGGAAATATTTTAACGGCAATGGTAACTCCTTTTGACCAACAAGGTGAAATTGATTGGCAAGCAACTGAAAACTTAATTAACTATTTAATTGCAAACGGTACTGACGGATTAGTTGTATCGGGTACTACTGGTGAATCACCAACGTTATCTGATGAAGAAAAAATTCAATTATTTAGATTTGCAGTAAAAGTAGTAGATGGAAGAATTCCTGTCATTGCAGGTACAGGCTCATATAATACAAGAGCTTCAATTGAACTAACAAAACAAGCTGAAAATGCTGGTGTTGATGGCATTATGCTTGTTACACCATACTATAACAAACCTTCTCAAGAAGGAATGTACGAACACTTTAAAGCAATTGCTGCTGAAACGACTTTACCAATTATCCTTTACAATATTCCTGGTAGAAGCGTTGTAAATTTATCTGTTGATACAGTAGTTGAGCTTTCTAAAATTAAAAATATTGTTGCTATTAAAGAAGCAAGTGGCGATTTAAGTGCTATGTCTGAAATGATTGAAAGAACTCGAGATGGATTTTCACTATACAGTGGAGATGATGGGCTAACAATCCCTGTGTTATCAATTGGGGGAACTGGCGTTATTTCAGTGGCATCTCATATCATTGGAAATGAAATGCAAGCAATGGTTAAAAAATTCCAACTTGGTAACTTCCAAGAAGCGGCTCGTGATCATCGTCGACTTCTTCCAGTGATGAAAATTTTATTCGCTACACCTAACCCAACTTCTGTAAAAGCGGCTCTAAATTTAAATGGTATTCCTGTTGGTGGTGTTCGACTTCCAATGACACCATTAAATAATGAACAGCTAGTTTCATTACAAAGAGTTTTAGATAACCACTTACAAAATGAAGTTTTGTCTTAATAGATTCAGTAAGAGTGTGGGTCAGTTAGCCCCACTCTTATTTTTTTGTTCCATGTTTATAAGAATTAGTAGATAATTAGTTGAAAGATAATTTTGACAATAGGGGTGTCACTTATGAATACATATAAAATCGCAGTTATTCCTGGAGATGGCATAGGAAAAGAAGTTGTTCCTGCTGCCATTGAAGTATTAGACAAAATCGCTGAACTTGATGGTCGTTTTAAATTTGAATGGACTTATTTTCCTTGGGGTTGTGATTACTATTTAGAACACGGGGTCATGATGCCAGAAGACGGTATTGATACATTAAAACAATATGATCAAATCTTTCTTGGCGCAGTCGGAATGCCCGACCTTGTACCAGACCATATTTCACTTTGGGGGTTACTAATTAAAATCCGCAGAGGAATGAAACAATCGATAAATGTACGTCCCGCTAAACTTCTAGCTGGCTTAGAATCACCTTTGAAAAACCCTCAAAACTTCGACATCACTGTTGTTCGTGAAAATTCAGAGGGAGAGTATTCAGATAGTGGTGGCCGCATTCACAGTGGCTCTGATGAAATCGCGATTCAAAACGCAGTATTCACAAGAAAAGGTACAGAAAGAGTTATGCGTTATGCTTTTGAATTAGCCAAACACTCTAGAGGACATGTAACAAGTGCAACGAAATCAAATGGTCTAACATATTCAATGCCATTTTGGGATGAAGTTTTTGAAGAAGTAAAACTAGAATACCCTGAAATTAATACAGTCTCTAATCATATTGATGCTTTAGCAGCCTTTATGGTCATGAAACCACAAACATTAGATGTAATTGTTGCTTCGAATTTATTTGGTGATATTTTAACAGACCTTGGTGGAGCTATTATGGGTAGTATCGGCATAGCACCTGCCGCAAATTTAAATATCGAACGCGAATATCCTTCAATGTTTGAACCGGTTCATGGCTCAGCACCTGACATAGCAGGAAAAGGAATTGCCAATCCTATTGGCCAAATTTGGACTGGAAAAATGATGTTAGATTTCTTAGGATATCATGAAGCTGGCACACGCGTATTGGACGCAATTGAAAAAACACTCGCTTCTGGCATTAAAACTGGAGATTTAGGTGGAAGATCTACGCTTGCGGAAGTAACTGAAGCTGTTATTAGTAATTTATAAATGAAATGTTAAGGCGCGGAGCCCCTTTCTTGGAAAGGGGTTTTTTTAGTGAGTTTTGGGGGTAATAGACAGGTCGGTCAAGTTAATAGACAAATCCCCTCGGATAATAGACAATTTTTTGGTGATATTTGACAATCTTGCTCTTTTAATAGACACATCTATTTTTATAGGAGATCTTGGCCACTTGATGAACAGAATATTCGCCAGTTTGAAGAAGTTATTCGCCAATTTTTGAAATTTATTAGCCAATTCTCACTAATTATTCGCCAAACTCAAGTCTTTATTAGAATTTCATTTAAATTCGAACTCCCCCAAGTATTTACCAAAATCGCAACCTTATTAGATCCCCAACTACACTCAAACAAAAAAGCCATACAACATACTATCTGAGAGTGTTGTACAGCCACTAAAATCCTATAACTCTGAACTTGGAATGCTAATTGTTGGATGACCTGCTGCATATGGTGCTACATCGTATTGTTGGAAGATTAGATCAATGCCACTTTCTGTAAAGTAAAATTGAGTATCATTACTTACTGCAAAATCCGCAATCATTTCTTCACTAAAGAAAAGATCTTGGTGTTCCTTTATATAATTTTTTACAAATTGAGTGATACTTGCAAATTTTGATTCATCAGAAATGATGTCTTTTAGTGTATAACGTTCACCTGTCTGTGTATTGAAGTTAAATCCAGTAACACCTTCAAGACCATGTGCTCCACCAGTATAAGTTGCGTCATATACTAAAATACTTAGCTTTCCATCTTGGTTAAATTTTACTTTAAATCTTGTATTATAACTATATTCGCAGGAATATGGGAATTCCTTGCAATGTTCTTTATCCTCTTCTTTGAACTTTTCCATTTGTTCTTTCAGTTCCAGATATCCCTTATAGGAATTTTCAATGTGAGCCTGAAAAGCTTCGTTAATTTTATTCTCAGCTTCTTTATTATCTTTAATTGTTACTTGTGGATAAATTAAAAAGTCTTCTTTATAGGTTTTAGATTCTACAATTACCGGTGCAGTCTCTGTTGTTTCACTAACCTCTACTAAGTCGGGGGACTCGAAAAAATCAAAGAATGAAAATATAGCACTAAAACTAACAAACATTTTAAACAGGTTCGTTGCAATCATTTCAATACCACCATCTTTCCATTTTTCAACTTAGATTGAGTAGATTTTATTCATTCATACAACAATGAATCGAGGATTTTCGTATATTTAACTAATTATTTAACACATTTCGTGAATAAGCTTTATTAAAAGCTTACTAAAATAAAAAGGGGTAGGCAATATATGGATAATAAGTTCATGATTGACAATACTTTTCAAAATTTAAGTGAAAAAAGAATGTCATTTGAACAAGTGTTTCGTTATATTGTTCAATTTATGGAGAAAGATCCTACCGGAAATTTTCGTTTAATGTTTGGAACCGACTCACAAGTTCATGGTAAGCTAACAAAATTCATAACAGGAATCGTCATTCAACAGGAGCGGAAAGGTGTTTGGGCATGTTTTAGAAAAGTCATTGTTCCTAGGAAAATGGCAAACTTGCATGAGCGAATATCCTATGAAACCACCTTAACAGAAGAAGTTGTTTCTCTGTTTACAAAAGAGAAAAAGGAACAGTTAATACAAATTGTTTTGCCAAATGTCTATAAAGGGGCGAATTTTACAATCGAAGGTCATATTGATATTGGTTCTGGAAGTCGAAACAAAACTCGAGTTTTTGTTAATGAAATGATTTCTCGCATGAAATCAATTGGATTAGAAGCAAAAATTAAACCGGATTCTTTCGTAGCAAGTAGTTATGCAAATCGGTTTACGAAATAGCAGATGCAAAAAATCAAAAATTATTAATTTAAGCATAGATAGCTAATTTACTATAATGGATTCGCGAGTTATGATTAACAAAATTGTACTTATTTTACAAAGCGAACCTTGGATATTTAATCTGAGAACATTAGGATAGGTGATTATTTGACACGCATTCATTATAGTTGGATTATTCTTGTCATTGCATTCTTTGCCAATATCGTTGCAGCAATTGTAATATCTTCTACAGGGGTATTTTTAACTCCTTTTGAACAAGAACTAGGCTGGGATCGTTCTGTTATCTCGTTAGCCTTTGGAATTACACTCTTTTTATACGGATTATCTGGGCCATTTATGGCGGCATTATTAGAAGTAATTGGATTAAGAAAAATGATGACCGTATCAATGGCCACATTAGTTATTGGCACTTCCCTTGCATTCTTGATGACTGAACCATGGCAATTAATCATCATTTGGGGAGTAATCTTCGGACTTGGGTCAAGTGTATTTTTAACAGTACTAAGTCCGTATATTGCCAATCGCTGGTTTGAGAAAAGAAGAGGTTTGGTAGTTGGTATACTTACATCAAGCACTGCTACTGGACAATTAATCCTTTTACCTGTTCTAGCAGCCATTATTGAAAATTATTCGTGGAAGCATGCCATCGGACTAATTATGTTGCTTAGTTTTATCATGTTTATACTTATCTTTCTTTTTATGAGAAATTCTCCAAGGGAAATGGGGATTCTTCCATATGGACAGGTAGATAAAACTGAAGATGAACCGATTAATCAGAATAAAGAAAACCCAATTATCATTGCTTTTAGAGGTTTATTTGAAGCATTAAGGATAAAAGAATTTTGGTTACTTGCTGGAAGTTTCTTTATATGTGGTCTTTCCACAAACGGATTGATTGGGACTCACTTTATCTCTTTATGTATTACTTTTGGAATTCCTATGGTGACCGCAGCCTCACTACTTTCATTTATGGGAGTATTTAATCTAATCGGGACTACATTATCAGGTTGGTTATCGGATCGTTTTGATAATCGTTGGTTACTATTTTGGTATTACGGTCTAAGAGGAGCCTCCCTCGCTCTACTACCATTTGCACTTAGTCAAGGTTCTTACTGGCTAATTATCATTTTTACTATCTTTTATGGACTTGATTGGATAGCGACAGTTCCACCAACCATTAGTATTTCAAGAAAAATATTTGGCATTCAAAAAAGTGCTATCATTTACGGTTGGATTTTTGCGGCACACCAATTAGGAGCAGCAGTGGCAGCATTCGGTGGCGGATTAATCTATCAATACTTCAACACATACACATGGGCATTCTTCTTAGCGGGTGTGTTTTGTATATTTGCAAGTTTGTTTGTAATTCTAATAAAGAAAGAGAAAGTAGCACTATCAACTTCAAATTAATGATTATAGGTTCAAGGGCAGATCAACTTAATGATTTGCCTTTTGAATTTTACCCTGTTTTCATTCTTCTCCCCCTCTAATTTGTAGATTCATTTTACAAAAAAGCCATTATTTTTCACCTTTACTATGATACTATTAAAACATTAAGTTAACCTTTATTCGTTTCCTGTTAACGTATAAGTCTGATCATAGGGGGATATAAAAATGATTCAATTGCGTGGACATCACCTATTTTGCCTATTAGGATATCGTGGTATGGGGTATTCTAAGGAATACGTAGTAAATATGACGAAATTACATCAACGACTTCGAGAATATCCCGATACTGTTGTAGAATTAGTAGAAGGTCCAGATCAATTATGTGAAAAATACCCTAATTCTGGAGAGTACCATTGTAAAGATCAAAACATTTATGTAAGAGACGCTGTTATATTAGAGAAATTAGGACTAAAGCTTGGTGAAGTCTTACCATGGCATGAGATAGAACATCGTGTTAAGGATTTCGTTATCCCCTCGGATATTCAAACAGTATGTGAAACTTGTAATTGGAGATCATACGGTGTTTGCGAAGAAGGGATACAACATATTATTGATGGCAAAGGGTTATGGGAAGTGAAATAACATCTTTTATCTATATTAATATAAAAGGCATCTCCTAGTTTTAAAGAGATGCTTTTATTATTTCAATCTATTATCTACACTACTTTTCCCCTCTATTTTCTCCCCTATAAATGGCTTTATTTACCTATCATTCAAACTAGCAATCTTGATTTTTTTATTTTTGCAATAATTTCTTGTTCCACTATATAGAGAATCGTGTTAAACTAGGTTCTATCAAAGTGTCCGTACAGACAGTACAAATGTTCACTGCAAAAATATTCAACTAGTCATTCGGAGGAGACATCATGAAAAATATTGTAGTCAAATGGACAGAAATTAGTTTAGTCGGAAGGATCTTTGCGGGGATTGTACTTGGGATTCTATTTGCATTAACAATTCCTAACCAAGCACAATGGATTGCGATTTTTGGTGATTTGTTTGTTAGTGCTCTAAAAGCCGTTGCCCCAATATTAGTTTTATTTTTAGTTATGCACGCCATCTCAAACCATGCGAGTGGTAAAAAAACAAATATGAAATTAATATTATTCCTTTACGTCATTGGTACTCTGACTGCTGGGGTTGTCGGAGTAGTAACGAGTTTCTTATTCCCAGTTACGTTAACACTAACAGAAGGTGCAAACGATGTATCTCCACCCGAAGGAATACTAGAAGTATTTAAAACTTTACTTTTTAATATAGTAGATAATCCTGTCCATGCATTATTAAATGCAAACTATCTTGGCATTCTTACATGGGCTCTTATTATAGGATTTTTATTAAAAAAATCTTCTGATGCTACGAAAACAGTCATTGCAAACTTATCAGAAGCAATCACAACTCTAGTAAAATGGGTAATTGAACTTGCACCATTTGGTATTATGGGTCTTATTTTCTCATCTATTTCAACTAACGGACTTCAAGCATTAGGTGAGTATGCACAACTACTGGTACTATTACTTGGCAGTATATTCTTTGTTGCATTCATTATTAATCCACTTATCGCTTTTATCTATATTCGTAAAAACCCTTATCCTCTTGTATGGAAAACAGTTAAAGAAAGTGGTCTTACTGCATTCTTTACACGAAGTTCAGCAGCGAATATTCCTGTGAACTTAACTTTGTGTAAAAAATTAGGCTTAGATGAAGATACATATTCTGTATCGATTCCATTAGGTGCAACTATCAACATGGCTGGTGCGGCAGTTACGATTTCCGTGTTAACACTTGCAGCTGCAAACACACTAGGTGTTGAAGTTGATATTTGGACAGCAATTATCTTAATGGTAGTATCTGCAATATCTGCAGCAGGAGCTTCAGGTGTAGCTGGAGGATCTTTATTATTAATTCCACTAGCTTGTAGTTTACTAGGTATTTCAAATGACGTTGCAATGCAAGTTGTTGGGGTCGGATTTATCATCGGTGTTTTACAAGACTCTACTGAAACTGCATTAAACTCATCATCAGATGTATTATTCACGGCAGTTGCTGATATTGTGAAAAAGAATAAAGAATCTAAATAAGTCTTAACCAAAATGAAAAATACACTAAAAACAGTCCATCACAAAATGTGAAGGACTGTTTTTAGTTTAACCTGGCTTTATATAATGAAAAATTACCCTTGGCCAAAGAAACTCATTATATTAAATCCTGTAGGTAGTGGAAGTGTTAACATATAAATTGTAGAGATTAAAAAACTGATTAATGAAATTGTAATGATTACAATACGATTTTTTCTACTCTTAATCGTGCCAGCTATACCAAGTAAGAATAACACGACACCGTAAACGACTGTTACTAATCCAAAGGCATCATCATGAGTATTATCTTTCTGCCCTTCTTCAAGCTTTGCATTCGATTCCGCTAACAATGTGTTCGCAGACTCGAAATAGCTATCAGTAAAGCCTTCTTCCTCAAATGGTGAAACGAGAGCATTTTCATTTTCCATCCATGTAATGATCGCTTCTGTTGGATCGTCACTTTGATTTTCTGTCTCCCAACCTAGTGCAGCTGCCATTTCTTCGGAAAGGTTATCATTTAATTTAAAGTACAGTTTGTTAGAAAGTTGTTCTAGAGCTAATTCATCACCGTGATCTTGTGCAAAAATAATATCAATCTGTAAATCACTGATTTCATTCCACAATAGCATATCTTGCATCAAATTTTGAACACCAGCATTGTATTCTGAATTACCTTCTGACGCAAAGTTATTACTCTCCACATAGTTTGTAGCCTGGTTCCCTCCATGTAAAGCACCAACCCAACTTGCCCAAGCTGTTAAAAGAGCCGTAATACCAAGCATTACAACTACTATTATTTCTAGTGTATGATCTAAGTTTTCCCTTTTTTTCTTCTACTTGCTTATTCTTTATGAAAAATATACTAGAATTCAGTTCCTTATTTTTTAATGGATACTATCTTAGGAATATAAGTAGTTCTCGCTTATAATATAGGTAGACGATCAATTGATACATCCTTATTAAGTAAGAAGAAATAATAAGTGGTTACTGGATTTATTGGGTGCTTAAGTTTCTTATGATGGGAGAAGAGATGATGAAAAAGATTGTGTTATTCGACGGTGAATGTAACTTTTGCAATTCAAGTGTTCAATTTATTATCAAGAGGGACCCTCACAATGAATTTCAATTTGCTCCACTTCAAAGTGATATAGGAAAAGCATTTATCAATAAATTCCATATTCCATCTAATATTGATAGTTTAGTATTGATTGATGATGAACGCTGTTATCTTCAATCTACTGCTGCACTAAGAGTGTGTAAGTATTTGAAGGGATCTTATAAATTGCTCTATTGCCTTATACTCATTCCCAAGCCGATTCGAAATGTTGTTTATCGCATAATTGCAAAAAATCGATATAAATGGTTTGGTAAAACAGAAAGTTGTATGATTCCTTCCCCAAAGGATAGAGCTCGGTTCTTATCATAAAAAAAGGTCCTTTTTTCAAAGAGAGGACCTCTCCTCATACTCCATATAAAATTTTCACATGATTCTAAAAAATATGGTAATATTGGTAAATAGAATTTCAAAGGGGAGATTTTGTTTATGTTAGTAAATTTCGAAGAGAACTTAAAAAAATACGCACAACTTCTTGTATCAAAAGGTATTAATGTTCAACCTGGAGATTGGGTGAAGGTAACCATTAATGTGGATCAAGCACCACTTGCTCGTTTAATTACAAGTGAAGCTTATACATTAGGTGCAGAGAAAGTTATTATTAAATGGTCTGATGATGAGATTTCAAAACTTAATTATTTACATCAACCAATTGAAGTGTTAACAGATATTCCACAATACGAAATCGATGAAGTTGAAGATCACGTATTAAATAAACGAGTTAGCCGTCTTACTATCGTTTCAAGCGATCCTGGTCTTTTAAATGAGGTAGACCCGAAAAAAGTAGCAGCATATCAACAAGTTGCAGGAAAAGCATTCCACGCACAACGAAAAGCTACGCAAAATGATGATTTAAAATGGACTGTTGCCGCTGCAGCTGGAGCTGGTTGGGCTGCGAAAGTATTCCCTAACTTAACAACATCCGAAGAACAAGTAGATGCTCTTTGGGATCAAATTTTCAAAACTTGCCGTGTTTACGAAGAAGACCCAATTGCTGCTTGGGATAAACATAAAGAAATATTAAATGAAAAAGCTGCAAAATTAAATGAAATCCAATTCGATGCCCTTCATTATACGGCACCTGGAACAGATTTCACTTTAGGTTTACCTAAAAATCACATTTGGGTATGTGCTGAAAGCTATAATCCAAAAGGCGAGGAATTTATCGCAAACATGCCAACTGAAGAAGTTTTCACTGCACCTGATACTCGTCGTATGGATGGAGTTGTACGCAGCACATTACCTTTAAGCTATGCGGGTACATTAGTTGAAGGCATTGAAGTACATTTTAAAGATGGTAAAATCGTTGATATCACAGCTGAAAAAGGCGAAGAAGTAATGAAGAAATTAGTCTTCGACAATGAAGGTGGAACAGGTTTAGGAGAAATCGCATTAGTTCCAGATCCATCACCGATTGCTCAATCAGGAATCACTTTCTTCAATACTTTATTTGATGA
This sequence comes from Ureibacillus sp. MALMAid1270, assembly GCF_049202975.1. Lineage (NCBI taxonomy): Bacteria > Bacillati > Bacillota > Bacilli > Caryophanales > Caryophanaceae > Ureibacillus > Ureibacillus sp. MALMAid1270. The sequence continues at coordinate 34,680 of NZ_JBMIRP010000026.1, forward strand.
AAATGCTTCAAATCACTTAGCGATTGGTTCTGCTTATCCAACTACAATTGAAGGCGGAACAAAAATGAGCGCTGAAGAATTAAGAGCTAATGGTCTGAATACAGGAACAGTTCACGTTGACTTCATGATCGGTTCTGCTCAAATGAATATTGACGGTATTAAAGAAGACGGTACAGTGGTACCAGTATTCCGCAACGGTGACTGGGCAATCTAGTTTTCTTTAAGTTACGAGACATTTCAGTTGAATTCCTCAGCGAAATGTCTCGTATTTTTTGTTTTGCGACTTTTCATTGGTTCCCACCATTCAAAATGTCCTATATCCATTGGTTTTGGGACATTTCAGGTGAGCTCACCCATCAAAATGTCTCATATCTACCGGGTTTGAGACATTTCAGGTGAGCTCACCCATCAAAATGTCTCATATCTACCGGGTTTGAGACATTTCAGGTGAGCTCACCCATCAAAATGTCTCATATCTACCGGGTTTGGGACATTTCAGGCGAGTTCACCCATCAAAATGTCTCATATCTACCGGGTTTGAGACATTTCAGGTGAGCTCACCCATCAAAATGTCTCATATCTACCGGGTTTGGGACATTTCAGGTGAGTTCACCCTTACAAATGTCTCATATCTACCGGGTTTGGGACATTTCAGGTGAGCTCACCCTTACAAATGTCTTATATCCATCGATTTTGAGACATTTCATTTAGGCTTCCCCATCCAAATGTCCCGATCATACTAAAAAAAGCAATCTCTCACCCTAACAGTGTGGGGATTGCTTTTATTTATCAATTATTATTCCATTATGCTTCTCGAAGATTTAAGAATAAATTCAATACAAATAATATTACACCTAATATAACAATTAGAGAACCGATAATAATACCAATTGTGAGAGATGTATTACCAGTTAATAACTCTAAAAATAATGTCCCCTGCATGATTGGCAAACCAATATTATGAAGCCAAAAATGCGCTTTCGCTAATGACGTTTCTCCAGCTTTTTTATAAACACTATAAATTAGTCCAAATAATGCCATCGATACCCAACCAAGTAAGTTTAAATGTGCATGGACTGACGTAAAAGCAAAATTTTGAATGATTCCCATAACAAGTCCAAGTATTACAGCAAGGAAGAAATACACTCCAGCGATCTTGATGAATCGTGATCCCACCTTTCCACCTCCTATCATATAACTTTTAAGACAATTACTTAAGTAATTGCCATTCAACTCAATACAACAATATGCAACAAAATCCAATAATATTTTGATTTGAAAAAATAAAAAAGTGAGAGCATTTGAAATCCCACTTTTTTATCAATTTATTATTTTAGCCAAATGAATACAATTAAGATTTTATTAGTTTAAGACATATTCCCTAAAAACACTGGAATAATGTTAGGTAAGAACACTTCCCACGATAACTCACCAGCAAAAATTGCAGCAGGGATGATAAACATATTAGCTACAACGTGTTGGAAACCTATTAATACAAATCCCATAATTGGAAACCAAATGGCCAATATTTTCCCACCGAAGCTTTTTGCACCAAAACTTAACCAAACAGCCATAGCAACAAGCCAGTTACAACCTATACCGGAGACTAATGCCTGCCAAAAGCTTGCTTCTACTTTACCATTTGCTGTACTTACAGTTTTCTGTAGAAAGTCCCCTTCAGTTAATCCTATAAAATGTCCAAAAAAATAGGCAACAAATAAAGCACCGATAAGATTAAATATAGTAATCCAAAACCAATTCCGCATTAGCTGTATGAGCTTTATCTTCCTAGCAAACCGTATTATTATTGTAGCGGAGAATAATATAAAAAAACCAAATCTCATTTATCCTGGGGATCAACTTCGGATTGTCAAAAATGATTCCAATCAAAGCAGTTTATCATCTACGCATAAGACTTATATTGTAAAACCAGGTGATCCCCTTTGGAAAATTGCAAAAAACTATGGAACAACAGTAGACAAATTAGTAAAGGTTAATAATATTAAAAATCGTAATTTTATATATCCTGGAGATCAAATTAAAATTTATTTATTTGAGTTAATAAGAAGAAGAGTTGTACTAAATGGCTTTAATAAATAAAAAACGAACTATTTGAAACGTTTACGTTTCAAATAGTTCGTTTTTTTTATTATTCTCTCGAAAAAACCGTAGTTAATCTCGATATCTCATCGTTAACCCTTTAATGAAGTTTCTTGTGAAGTTATCACCGCATTCTTTATAGTTCCGGTGATCTGCTTTCCTTAAGATAGCACCAATTTCACCTTTCGAGACATTTAACCCGGCGTCATAGAAAATTTCAATCATGTCTTCAGTTGTTAAACTTAAAGCCACTTTCACTTTCTTAATAAATAGATTATTTGGCGCATCCTTTTTTGTAGGAGTCTGCACCTGTAACTGTGCCTGACCTGGTTTTGGCTCTTGTTTTCCTCGCTTAAAGATAATCAATCCATTTAAAAAGGCATCTAACATTTCGTAATCACAAGGGATAAATTCATCTGTTGGTGTTAGATCCATCTCTCCATCTTCATCTACTTTTGGTTTTGAAAGAATCTTTAATACCTCTTCTTTAGTGAACTCCATTCCGCCTAAACGAAACATTTCCACCACATCTGTATTTTTAATATCAAGCGCATAACGCAAACGAATTAGTAAATCATTATTTATCATGTTGTTTCTCCTTATTAGTCCGCTAGATGAAATCTTATATTCTTAACTTTTCTCAGATTATTTTCTCACAAAGACCATTAAATTAAACTCTTTACATTTTACCATACCAAACCCTTTTTACCCTATTAGTGGATATCAATTAGATAGTTTTGGAAATTTGCTAGTCTTTTTCATGTTTAAAAGAAAACATCTTTGTCCATGATAACTAAAAAGAGTTGTAGTATAGAAGATTTTTAGCTGCTTTTTATTATTTATATACATTTTACAAAGGAGGATTTCTATTAATATGGATAATGAAAAGAGTCAATTACTGAAATTAATAGGATCAAAAATAATCAATTTTGGAGTTATCGTTAGTTTTTTATTGATCACAACTTACGTTATTGTAGCTGGACTAGGACAACAATACGAATCAAACACATCGATTGAACATCAAGATTTAAATAAAGAACCATTTAAATCTGAGATTACAACAGCTACAGAAACAATTTCGGATGAATTACTTGAAAATACTACAACTGAACAAACGGAAGTAGATACAACAACCGATAAGTCTTCATTTGCTCTACTTCAAAATAACCCTACATTAGGGAAGACATCTTTACAGGAAGCAGAAAACGAGGAAATGGACGAGTCTCAAGCCGCCCAAGCTGAAAATGAATCAAACAGTACTCCAAACGGTTCCGTTGAGGATGAGTTAGAAATAGCTGCTAATGAAGAAACATCTACTGAAACTGAACTTGAAGAGCCTTCTACTAATCAAGAAGAAGTAGAACCTAATAGTATAGAAGATTCTTCAAATACAACAATAGAAAACGATCCAGCTCTTGATAAAACGATCGTTACACAACAGGAACAGCCATCATTCCCATATAGTGAAAAGCTTCCTCTACCATATGAACATCAAGAATATCTATATTCACTTAGCATGCAATATGGACTAGAATATGAGAAAGTTTTAGCAGTGATGGAACATGAAAGTAAATTTGATCCAAATGCAATTGGAGCAACTTCAGATTTTGGGTATTTCCAAATTAATACAATCAATCACACTTGGCTATCTGAAACACTTGGAACACCAAATGCCCCACTAGATCCTTACGTTAATATGCAATGGGGAACATTCTTCTTGGCTGATTTATATGAGTACTGGGAAAATCAAGGATTAACTGGAACGGCATTAGAAGAAGCTGTACTAAGTTCTTATAATAAAGGGAAAACTGGTTTCCGTAGAACAGGTAAAGCTACTAACTATATTGAAAAAGTAAGAGAGTCCTATGCTTTAATTCAAAATGAATATATGTAAAATACAAAAGGGTCATTCAACATAGTTTTGAACGACCCTTTTCCATTTATCTTAAAATCAATTTATATTAATAACTTCAAGTACTTTTCGAAGTTTATGCCTTCAACTTCTGGAATACCCTCTATATAAGTATCTTTAATAGCTTCGATTAAAAACTTCTCTGCAAGCTGTACAGATTGTTGAAGATCTTCTCCGCGCATCATACTTCCCATAATAACAGAGGCAAATAAATCTCCCGTTCCAGAATAACTTTTTCCGTTATAAGGACTCTGGCTATATACTGTATTCGTCCCATCTAAATACATATTTCCAACAGTTTCTTTTGAAGGTGGATTTACTCCGGTAATGATAACCTTTGCTTGGGTTTCTTGTTGTAATATGTTTCCTGCTTCTTCTAATGCTTTAAGGAAATCATTTTGATCTATGTACTGATGAAGCTTCTCATAAGATAAGCCAGTTAAAAGACAGCATTCCGTTACATTTGGAGTAATAATATCCGCTCTTTTAACAAGTTCTCGCATTTGAATTAGCAAAGCATCGGTAAAAATCTTATATGCTTCCCCTACATCCCCCATTACAGGGTCTACAAGTACTTTTGTTTCTTCTTTATTAAAATTATCTAAAAATCGTAGTATATTATTAATTTGCTCCTGTCCAGTAACAAAGCCAGTATAAATTCCGTCAAAGGTTACATTCATCTTCTGCCATTCTTCTTCGAAATAACGCATTTTAGAAGTATAATCATCATAGTAAAAACTTGGAAATCCCGTTTGAGCTGATAATATTGCAGTAGGTAATGGACATGCTTGAATACCCATAACCGAAAGAACTGGAATAGCAGCGGTTAATGAGCATTTTCCAAAAGAAGATAAATCCTGAATTACAGCGACCTTTTTCATAAATACCTCCAAAAGATGAACCAAATCGAATTTTAGTTAATAGTACCATAAAATTGAGAGCTATTAATGATAAGTGTCCTAAAAGACTACAATTAAAGGGACCGACTTAGAATTTTTCATTCTTTGACAGCGCCAAATAATTTTATATTAGCGTTCAAGGCCAGCGATTCCAAAACCACCAGGTCCTGCATGGGTAGAAATCATTGCGCCTGCTTCCATCCATCTTACATTTTTAAATCCTTCATTAATTGCAATTTCATCAATCCGTCTCTTATTACTTTCATCTAGTCCAATAGAGTAGAGTAAGTAGAGCTGATTTCGATCAATATCATATTCTGTTAAATAATCTTTCATTAATTTTTCCGCAACAATGCTCATATGCCCACGATATTTCTTGGTTGAAACAAGCTTTCCATCTTTCAATTCAATACATGGTTTTATTTTTAATAATGCGCAACCAATATAGGCGAGATTACTTACACGACCACCTGCTTTTAGAAAATCTAAGCTACCTGGAATGAAGGATAGCCTTGATTTTGGCACAACTACTTCAACTTTTTCTTTGAAAGTTACAGGGTCAATGGAAGGTTCTTGTTCAAGTAAATTGGCAGCATACAAAACAACCGCGCCTAAGCCACCCGTTACATTTAACGCATCAATTAGGAATAGATTATCAAAATCTTGTGCTGCAATTACTGCACTTTGAAAGGAAGCTGATGCTTTAGATGTATATCCAATGTGAATAATGATACTATCTGGGAATTCTTCTCTAATTCTCGTAAATAAATCATGGTATTCTTGTTCATTGGTTGCTGCTGTTGAAGGAATCTTTTTGGTTCTATAATGATAATCGAATACTTCCTCTACTGATAATTCACCATCTAAATAATCTTTACCTTCCATAATAACGTGCATTGGTACTACTTGAATTTGATATTTTTCAACTAGATCTTTTGGTAAATCCGCTCCACTTTCTGTCGAGATAATAATTCTCCCCATTTGACAGCTCCTTCAATGAACACGACTACTTCTTGTGCTCAATTATAGTTATATATATTACTATACACCAAATAGGGAGATCCTCCACTTAAACATTCTGAATTTTTCGAACCTAAGGATACTTTGATTGCAATTGCAGTTAAGCCAATCCCTAATCTTCTAAACTAACCCACTGTTCCATTACTAGCTCTAATTCTTTGGATAATTCCTCTTTTTTGGCATACAGTTTATTTAAACTTTCATAATCACTTTGGTCTGCCATCATCGCTAGATCGATTTCCTCTATTTCTTTCTCAAGTTTCCCAATCATAGTAAGGGCTTGTTTCTTTTGTTTTTCATTATTTTCAGTTTTTCCGTTGTTTTGAACTTTCTTCTGTTTTTCCTTTCTTTCAACTACTCTATTTGCTGGCTCTTCCTTTAGCAAAAGGTTTAATTTATCTTTTTCATTCTTATAGTCATCATAATTTCCTTGATAACTTTTAAAGGTTTGATTTTCAATAGCAATAATGCGCTTGCTCATTTTATTGATAAAATAGCGATCATGGGAAACGAAGAAAATAGTACCTTCAAATTCCTCTAATGCCTCTTCAAGAGTTTCAATACTATCAATATCAAGGTGATTTGTTGGTTCATCGAGTATTAATAAATTGATTTCTTGATATAAAAGTATGGCAAGTTTTAGTCGTATTCTCTCCCCACCTGATAAATGCTTTACATTTTTAAAGACAGTGTTTTTGTAAAACATAAACTTCGATAAATATTCTCTAGCCTTCCCCTCTAAAATAGAGATATTTTCACGGAAAGTTTCAAGAACAGTGAAATTTTCATTGTTAAAAGTGATCTTTTGAGGTAAGTATGCTGGCATTACATTAGCTCCTAATTGCACAATACCCGCATCAGGCTTTTCATCACCTAACAGCATTTTTATAAAGGAAGTTTTCCCGCTACCATTTTGGCCGATTAGTCCAATACGTTCACCGTACTGTATTAACATATTGGCATTCTTTAAGATTACTTTGTCTCCATAAGATTTTGTTAAATCAATAGCTTTTATTGTTTCATTGCCTGATCTTTCTCCAGCTGTTAAGTTTAATCTCATATTTCGTCGTTCAAAAACTGGTTTATCGATTCGATCTAATTTATCGAGTTTTTTCTGAATACTAGCTGCTCTTCTAAAGAACTTATTATTATCAGCCCTCATAGCCCAATCCCTTAAATCTTTAATGGTTTGCTCCATATTTTTAATACTTTTTTGTTGTTCTCTGAAGTGTTCAAACTGGATCCGCATATTTTCTTCTTTTTGACTAATATAAGAAGAATAATTTCCTTTGTAGCTAATCGATTCCATATCCTCGACTTCAACTATTTTCATAACAACATTATCTAAAAAGTATCTGTCATGGGATACGATGATGACAATTCCTTTATAACTTTTTAAATACCCTTCTAACCATTCAATGGATTCCATATCTAAATGATTGGTAGGTTCATCGAGTAGTAAAATGTTTGGATTATGAATTAACAGTTTACCAAGTACAACAGTGGTTTTTTCTCCACCACTTAAAAGATCAAAATCTCTATTCAGAAAACTTTCATTCATTTTCAAACCAGTACAAACTTTACTCAATTTCTCATCTTTCTCATAACCACCTTTTAGCTCAAATAATTGAACTAGGTTGCTATATTTATTTAAAGCCTTTTCTAACTCGGAACCTTCTAACGACTTCATTTGTTCCTCTAATTGGCGCATTTGTTCTTCTATCATGTGAATTTCTTCGAATGCTAAATTTAACACATCTATTACTTTTAAACCTTTCGGATAAGTTGGTATTTGCTCAAGATATGCACAGGTAACACCTTTTGAGATTTGGATTAACCCCTCATCGTACCCTGGACTTGAAGTTTGTGGGTAACCAGGATAGTAATTCGTTGGTTCAATCCCAGCAATCAGCTTTAGTATGGTACTTTTACCACTCCCATTAGCGCCAACGATCCCTATTTTCTCTCCTTCATATGCCTCAAATGATATATTCTTTACAACTAGCGTAGCTTCCATATATTTTTTAATTCCGATTAGTTTTAACTCAAACATAAAGTTCCCCTCATTTCTCCATAATTCAAGTTACACTGTTTATGGATAGGGCTAATAGACAGACGAAACCTACTTATCAAATTTTATTTGGTTCAAGTAACTTGTACTCCAATAAACGCAAAAAGACCGTAAGAAGACGTTCTTCTTACAGTCTAAAATAGTCATAGAATAATTAGCATTTAGTTATCAATGGCACAGAAAAGCATCAGCTATTAAAAATAGCAGACTTATGCCCTTATCCTAGTATTCAATCTACTGGTAACTATATGATATTCTGATTTTAGTGAAAGTAAGTAACCTTCTAAATTGCCCGATTCATAAAGAGCATAACAAATAAACCTAATAAAATTAGGCGTTTTTCACACTCATAAATAAATCCTATTAATTTTTAAAATAAATTAATATTAGCAATTAGTTGGCGTCATAAACTTACTCTCTCCTTCCAGAATTATCTACATTATGGCACTTTTTATTTAATTTGTAAATAATTCGAAATAATTTATTTTTTTATACTTACTCCTGTAACATCACCTTGTTAAATTCATTTACATATTCCTCATACCGGAGATTTACAGCTATTTTTGTTAAAACAGGGTGAATTCCTAAATTTTTATCATTAAACATTTAGTCAAAAAAGGTCAAATTAATGTTGACATAAGAATTCATTGGTGTTATTATAATCTCGTAAAGGTCAAAGTTAGTCAAAGTCAGAAAAACGATTGACCTATTAATACAAACAAATACTATTAGGAGGTTATTCATATGTTATTTAATACAAATTTCTTTAAATCCATGTTCGATGGTCAAAGAGTATTAGAAATGAAAGCCCCAAATGGTGCAGTTTATCGCTTTGCAACTAATACAATTGATGAAAAAACGCTTAACGATTTTCGATCTAAATTAGAAGAAGCTACTAAGAATAATGACCAAAATGCATTTGATCAAACATGGAATGAGTTAACTGGCGACGTTCGATTATCTTTAGAGTTCGAAGGTGAATTCAAACAATTACAAAATCAAGTTTTACAGTTATTTAATAGAAATCCGTTCTTTAGCAATAGTAACTTCCCATTACTAATTGACCCATTCTTCTCACAAGCAGAAACTAAATCAATACCAGAAGAATTATCTATTGATCAACAAATTGAACAATATCAACAAAAAATAGAAGAACTACAAAAACAAAAAAATAATATAAACAAAGAAAATAGAAAACAACAAATTTTGGATGAAATCGCGAATAAGAAAAACAACATCGACGCTAAATTAGATGAGTTTGCGAAAAATCTAGATAATGAGGAAATGAAGAAAAAACTAACAGATGAGATGACAAAATTAAATGAAGAAATAAAACAACTTGAAAATGAATTACAAAGTTTATAATTCAATTGAATTCTTATAAAAATTAACCATAAAAATCCGAGATCTCTTTATTAGAGTCTCGGATTTTTATTTTATGTTAAGGTAATCTCCACTTTAATTCTTCAGTTAAACCACTATCTAGACAAATCTTTCTTTGTTTCTCAATTTCACCTTGCCACTTTGTGAGTTCGTTTATACATTCATCTAACTTAGGATTCATTTTATTACTCATCAATAAACGCTCCACATTATATTTCAATCAATTCTTTATAAACTATAGATTTATTATCATGATAATCTTTATACTCTACATGTTCAACTTTACCAGTTGATGTGAAATGAAAAATTAGCTGTTCATTAATAAGTTCTGTTTTGAATGTTGCAGTTGCTTCACTATGGTCAATTGCTATAAGTTTGAATTTATATAACACGCCATACATTTTTGGAACTGTTACATATAGTTCATTTTCTTTAGTTGATAGTTCTAATATTGTCCTACCTTCTTTAGTGAAATATTTCCCTACAATTTTTTCTTTATAAGGGAAATGAATAGGCGTTACAGAAGAAAGCAATGAATCATCTTCTACACCTTCAAAAATGACCTTTGCCATTTCCTTCGTCAAATGCGTTACTGGCGTTACGTTCAAATTGCTCAGAAAAATTATCGTTATTTCATCATCTACAAATCTTAAAAAATCACTAGAATACCCACTAATATCGCCGAAATGATGTTCACATCTTCTTCCAAACATTTCGGAGATCATCCAACCGCAAGCATATGAATCTCTATAAGCTGTAAACATTTTATTAGTTAATCTTCACTTAAAAGCTTGTATGATCTTAATGCTTGTTCCCATAAAAATAAATCCTCTGTTGTTGAATATAATCCATATGCTCCTAATGGAAATGAAAGGTCTGTAAATGCAGAATGGATTGGCTTTTCCCAGTATGAATAGCCTGATGCCAAATTTGGTACTATTTGAATACCATCATCACAACCAGTATTGTTCAATCCTAATGGAATGCAAATGTTTTCTTTTATGTAATCTGCATAAGTCATGCCTGATATATTTTCAATGATTGCTGTAAGTATGGCGTAACCTGAATTGGAGTAATCAAACTTACTACCAGGTTCAAAATCCAATGGAAGACCTTTAAATCTATCAATTAGTTGTTCTAATGTCATAGGGAGTCTCATTGTAGTAGACCAAAAATCTGGGAAACTCGTATAATTAGGAATTCCTGAAGAATTTGTTAGGCATTGGTAAATTGTTATTCTATCCTCATGTGGAAAAGCAGTTAGGTATTTATTTAAGTAATCGTCAATGCTCAATTTTCCCTTTTCATGTAATTGAAAAATAGCAAAAGCCGTAAAAGCCTTAGTAAGAGATCCAATACGGAATTTCGTAGTCGCTCTATGGGGTACCATATGCTCCCAATTTGCAATTCCAAACCCTTTGTTCAAAAGAATCTCACCCTTAGAAGCAATTAATATTGACCCATTTAAGTATCCATTCTCTTCGTATCGTTTTATCCATTTAATTATCTTTTTTTCTTTCATCTATTCTCCCCCATAAAATACACTGTAACTTACATTCTATGTAGTATTAATAATTCCTTCTAAAAACGAATTGTAACTTTTGGGACTCTCTCGCACAAAAAAAGGATGTTCCAAAATTATTTTTTCATTTATCTTTTCTCCTTATATTTTTTTAAGTTTTAACTAGTTTTTATAATGCCTTTACCTGTTATTTTTATTCTTATGTTTTTAATAGTGTATTATTTTGCTAAAAACAAAAGAGAACTCAAAGGAGTCCTCTTAACTACATCATATTATTAATTGATGAACATTCTCTAGATCAACATTTCCACCTGAGATAACGGTTACTACGTTTTCACCTTGGATATTTAATTTATTAAACATTGCAGCAGCAATTGTTGTAGCACTTGACGGTTCAATTAATTGTTTCATTCGTTCTAATATAAAACTGAAAGCTTGTCGAATTTCATCTTCACTTACTAAGACGATATCGTCTAGGTATTTCATTAATATTGGGAAAGTTAGATCTCCTGGTTGATTTGTTCTTAAACCATCCGCAATGGTTGTTGTGGCTGGTATAGCAGTAATCTTTTTATTGTGTAATGATAAATATGTATCATTAGCAAGCTCTGGTTCAACACCAATTACTTTTATTTTCGGATTTGTTTCTTTAATTGCTATAAGAATTCCAGATACTAATCCTCCACCACCGATTGGTACAATGATTGTATCCACATTTTTAACCTGCTCTAATATCTCAAGTCCTACCGTTCCCTGTCCAGCCATTATGAATGGGTCGTCATAAGGAGGAATATATACACCATTCTGTTGTTCAGCTATAGCTTTTGCTCGTGGTAGTCTTTCTCCAGAAGTCGTACCACACTTTTCAACTGCCCCATTATAACCTTGTATGGCATTTACTTTACAGACACTTACATTCTCAGGAACTACGATCGTTGATGGAACACCAAATTTATTTGCAACATAGGCTACTGCTTGACCATGATTACCCGATGATGCAGCAGTCACATACTTCGCACCATTTTCAATTTCATGGATTACTTTATTGCTAGCTCCGCGAATTTTAAACGAACCTGTTTTTTGTAGATGCTCTGATTTTAAATAGATTTGATTTCCGCATTCTTTTGAAAGTAACTCTGATTGTAAAATCGGTGTTATGTACGAAATTTCTTTAATTCGTTCCCTTGCCTCTTTAACATCATTTAATGTAATCACGTAACTTTCCTCCCTATTTCACTGCAATGATAAAATCAATCTCAATCGGGGTATTATTTGGAAGTTCTGCTGCTCCAATCGCTGAACGAGCATGACGTCCTTTTTCTCCAAAAATATTTGTAAGTAACTCAGAAGCAGCATCAAGCACTTTTGATGGTTCATGAAACCCAGGAGACGTTTGAACATAACCTGTTACCTTTAAAATTTGCTCTACATTATCGAGACTACCTATTGCTTCTTTTAAACAACTTAGACCTTTTAATACGCAAAACTCAGCAAGTTCTCTCGCCTGTTCAACTGTTAATTCCCCACCTACTTTACCTGGATAAGGAATTACACCATTAATTCGTGGGACTTGTCCGCTAACATAGGCTACCCCTTGATGAATCGTAACAGGAACATAATGAAATAAAGGAGCAGTTGCTTCCGGTAACTTTAGGCCCAACTCTTCCAATCTACTCTCTATCAAACTCATAATCTAATCCTCTTTCATAATAAAATTTATGTTTGTTTAACAATTCAAGAATGCAAAGTGATATTCCTTCTTTAGAAAAATTTAACGATTTTTCATTATTTATATTTCTTTGTAACTATTTCTATATTTCTTACGACTAAACAGTGTAATATATTACCTATTTTCAAGGAGAAAAACACTATGCGCAAAAGATTCTTATTTATTCCTGCGTTCTTTTTGTTATTAATTGTTACTATTTTATCTGACTATATTTATTTTCCACTTATTAGTTTCAAAGCTGAAGAGGTTGCAAAAAAAATATCTAGAGGAAAAGTATGGAGAGGACTTTGTAATTAAGGAATCAAGCTTTTCAAAAGCACTAGGAGATGAGAAGGGGATTTACTGGATTTATGCTCATCCTTTGAATAACCCCGATATATCTACTCAAATTACAGTTTCCGAAGATATGTTGATGATATCGGATGATTATTTAAAAATGAAGTGGCGTTCAGAGCTAAATGAACAATTTAGTACTACCTACAAAGGATGTTAAATATTAATTAAAGGCACTCAGAGGAGTGCCTTTTATTCTACCTTTTATATCTCATCCTTAATATAGCTTTGATCTAATTATTAATCAGAAAATTCTACACTATTAAATAACATGTTCGGGAACCTTCTCTAGAATATCTTCAGGTACTCGGCATTCAGTAGGATAAACTTTTCCGTTTTTCATAACAAATGCACAGTCCATTAAAGCATATGGATCTGTTAGCAAGTCACGATTCCATGCTGAAATATCTGCTAACTTACCTGGCTCAATAGTACCAACTATATCATCAATCTCCAATATTTCCGCATTATTTTTAGTTGCTGCTGCTAAAGCACGGAATGGGTCCATTCCATTATTTAACCAAGCCCAATACTCCCAGCCATGCTCGTATGCATTATGGACAGTTACAAATCAGTACCATACCCTATTACTGCCAGTTTATTTGTGAAATATTAAGCAAAGCAAACTCTAACATTACCTTCTTTTTGAGCTATGGACCTACAATTAATTATAAAATCATAAATTTGCTTTTGATCCCAAGGTAATGAGTCAATATCTGAAAGTAGAATTCCTCTTTTACAAAGTTCTTTGAAATTATTCAAAGCCCTTTCCATTTGTTCTACTGTATAAGTCGCTACAACCCCTGATCCACTAACCCCTGCGTCATACTTAGTTGCGTCAAGCACATTGTATATTATTCTTGCATTAGGATTACCCATGCTAAAACGTGCATAAGCTATTTCTTTTCCTTCTTTATTGTATCCTGCAATATCGTGACCCATTTATAGTCCTCCTGTCATGATTTTTGCCTACTTTACCTCAAATTACTGTCAACAGACAATGAAATAAAACAGTTCACATGATTCAAAACTCGTAAGAGTTTAAAGGTTATTAAACTATTTTCATGAAGGAACATAGAAAAGAATTAAAGTATTTAAAAGTGGATAACATTGAAGAATAAATTTAGTGGTCATTAAAGACAATATTGAAAAGTAGATTTGTAATATTAAATAAAAACTTAATAGTTGGAAAATAAAATAAAAAAAGTAGAAATTTGAGGTAAAGCGAGGCTATCTATATTATATTTCATAATCTACTAAACTTGTCAAAGGCATTCGTTCGACATAGTTCGACCGATTTATTGAATAATTCATACTGTTAAGAACCATAAAAAAGCCTACAAACATTGAAATTTCAACATTTGTAGACTTCAATTTATTATATTATTTCATTTTCATTCGCAAAAAATTGATCGAGTAATGCACGGACTTCATCAGATGATTTTGTATTCATCAATTGATTTCTTAGTTCACCTGCTCCACGGAATCCTTTGACATAAATTTTGAAAAAACGATGAAGGCCAGAGATGGAACGAGGCAGTTCTTCAAAATACTTGTCGAAAAGATCAAGATGTAATCTTAAAAGATCTAAGTATTCCTTAGGACTATGGTCTTTTGGTTCTTTTTCAAATGCAAATGGGTTTTTAAAAATACCGCGCCCGATCATTACGCCGTCCACACCGTATTTTTCTACTAACTCCAAGCCAACTTGTCGATCAGGAATATCTCCGTTAATAGTTAGTAATGTATTTGGTGCGATTTCATCACGCAATTTTTTAATTTCAGGAATAAGTTCCCAATGGGCATCTACTTGACTCATTTCTTTTCTTGTACGCAAATGAATCGAAAGGTTGGCGATATCCTGTTTAAATATGTGGGTTAACCATTCTTTCCACTCTTCAATTTCCGAATACCCGAGTCGTGTTTTCACACTTACAGGAAGTCCTCCAGCTTTAGAAGCCTCGATAATTTCTGCAGCTACTTCAGGACGCAGAATAAGGCCACTCCCTTTTCCACGCGATGCTACATTTGGTACAGGGCAGCCCATGTTAATATCGATTCCTCTAAATCCTAACTCAGCCATCCCAATACTCATTTGACGGAAATATTCAGGCTTATCCCCCCAAATATGTGCCACTATTGGCTGTTCATCTTCCGTAAACAACAAACGTCCACGAACGCTTTTCATTCCTTCTGGGTGGCAATAACTTTCCGTATTTGTGAACTCCGTAAAAAATACATCCGGTCTACCTGCTTCACTTACTACATGACGAAATACAGTATCTGTCACATCTTCCATTGGTGCAAGTACAAAAAATGGCCTTGGTAAATCTAGCCAGAAATTTTCTTTCATATTGAAACTACAGTCCTTTCGTTATCGTTGCAATGTATAACTTTCGACCAATATATAAAGTCAAACGATCATTATTTTATATTTATAACATGCTGAATATCTTCATAAATAAACATAAGGTTCTATTGAAGATTAATAAATTTTAAATCTATTGTCAAAATCAGAAATGTTTATTTTAACAGAATTCCTACCCAATTGCTAAATGTAAATTATTCATTTCTAGTCTGATTTTTATGTGCTTTCGCCGCAAAAATAATCGCATTTTCAATCATATCCATAATAATACCCTCGTTCTAAAAATATTGGATTAGTTTCTTATATCTTCTGGTAGTTAATGGATTATTTACTTGTCATTCAATAAACTAAGGTCAATTTCAAATTCAGCATGATCGCCAGCCACATGAGCTACCGGCATACTAATACCAAGAAAATTTTCTGTTATATAAACGTAAATACCACTTTCGCTACCTTTAGTAAGCGCTAAGATTAAATCTTCGTCATTATTATACTGACTAAATACTATTTCTCGAATTTGTTCTTCATTTTCCTCACCTAAATCACCAACATATTTGGCATTTTTCAAGATAGAAACAAATTTCTCATCTATATTCGAAA
Source organism: Ureibacillus sp. MALMAid1270 (assembly GCF_049202975.1). Lineage (NCBI taxonomy): Bacteria > Bacillati > Bacillota > Bacilli > Caryophanales > Caryophanaceae > Ureibacillus > Ureibacillus sp. MALMAid1270. The sequence continues at coordinate 50,617 of NZ_JBMIRP010000026.1, forward strand.
CGAAATCAGATAAAAATAATTGTTTACCTGTAGTTAAATCTATATTTGTTGTGAAAAACAAGTTATATGGATGTGCAGAGGAACTAATATTGTTATAACTTTTATAAGCAATACTTAGTAATTGATTATTTTTTAACTTAATTTCATATTTTCCTTCTGCCTCATATTTCTGGCCAGGCTCTAAGTTTTGTATTGTGTTTAGATAAGGTGCTAATGCTTCTTTTTTAATCAATTCATTGATTTCTTGTTGTTTCCCTTCATCAGTGAAGTTAATAATTTGGGGATATTCTATGTGTACATTATCTTTGGAATAAGTTTCCGTTACGAGTTCATATTCCTTTTGAACATCGTTCTGTTTAGAGACAGTTTGATACTCCTCATCATTTATTTTTGTTACTTCTTCAGTGCCACATGCCGATAAAATAAATGCAAACATCAAAATCGATGCTCTGCTTAATAATTTTTTATACACATTAATTCTCCTTTTCAATTAGCTTTGCGATCCATTCCTCTATAACACATAGTACCCAATAATCGAAACGAAACACAAAAGAAAAAGAACGACATCCGTAATTGGAATATCGTTCTTCGTATTTTGCTTTACTTATAGATTAATGCTGGCAATAAAAATGCCCAGCCCATGGTCTTTATTTATTTGCTAAAATCTCTCGATTACGTTCATTAAATTTATCATTATGTGAAGAAACCATTGCATAGCTTGATGCATCCGGCTCAATGAATCTCTTTGCTCCATTTACAGCTAAAACAGCATCTGTAAATGTACCAACTAATAAGTAAACTTTATCATCATAAGCTACGATATCTCCAACTGCATAGATACCAGGGATCGAAGTTTTACATTGTCCTACACTGTTAAATTGCATGTATTCATTTCTTACTGGAGCGATTGAATCACAGAAATCTAAAGAAACTTCACGATTATAACCGTGACATACTAATACATCGTCCGTTGCTATTTCGTACTCATAGTTATTCTCTTTTAAAACTACACGTTCAATTGCTGTCTTATCCTCATTTGAAATGAGTTTTGTCATTTCTGTATTTAATTTAAATTCGACACCATGCGCTACTAGTTTTTTTATTTGTGCCTCATGTGCTTTTAATTCGTCACTTCGGTAAATAATTGTTAGCTTTTTCGCGCTAGGTAATAGTTCAACAGCCCAATCAATAGCTGCATTTCCCCCACCGGAGATTAAAATTTCTTTGTCTTTAAAACGCTCAATCCCGTTAATCGTGTAATGAAGGTTCTGCATTTCAAACTTTTCTGCACCTTCAAGATCTAGCTTAATTGGCTCTACTATTCCCCCACCAATTGCGATAATTATAGTTTTCGAATAGTGTTTTTCACCAGTATTAGTCGTAATAATAAAATACTCTTCCTCTTTATCAATACGATCAACTTTTTGACTTAAACAAATGGCAGGTTCAAATGTCATAGCTTGTGCGATTAAGTTTTTTATAAAACGACTTGCCTGAATTGGTGGTTGACCGCCTACATCCCAAAGTACTTTTTCTAAAAAGGTATTCACTTTCCCACCTAAGTACGGATGATATTCGATAATTTTAGTTTTCATGTCGCGCATACCACTATAAAAAGCACTGTACAACCCGGCAGGTCCACCACCTATAATCGTCACATCATATATTTCCATTTAAAACACTCCATTATTTTTTATTCAGATAAATTGAGAACATTTCTCAATTAGATTACAGAATCATTCATTAAAAGTCAATTTCTAAATGAAATTCATTCTCAAAAACTTATTGACATCGTAAAAATTTCGAGTATTATAAATCTTGTAAGTGATAATGAGAATCGTTATCATTTACCTCAAATAAATAATAGTAACAACAAAGTGAGGCTATTCATAATGAAAAAATCATTATTATTTTTAATTACTTCAATAATCGTTTTAGTACTTGCCGCATGCGGTAATAACACTTCAAAAAACGAAGAATCAACACCATCAGAAACGGAAAACGACAGCCAGTATCCAATCGTCATTAAACATGCATTTGGTGAAACAACAATCGAAGAAAAACCAGAACGTGTTGCAACAGTAGCTTGGGCTAACCACGATGTTGTATTAGCACTTGGTGTAGTACCAGTAGGCTTCTCTGCTGCAAATTACGGAATCCAAGATGAATCTGGTTTATTACCTTGGACTGCTGAAAAGTTAAAAGAATTAGGTGAAGAAGATCCAAACGTTTATCAAGATACTGACGGTTTAGATTTTGAAGCAATTGCTGATAGTAATCCAGATGTTATCCTTGCAGCTTATTCAGGTATTACACAAGAAGAATATGATACTTTAAGTGAAATTGCACCAGTAGTTCCTTATGAAGAAACACCTTGGGTAACACCATGGCGCGACCAAGTATTATTAAATGCTAAAGGTATGGGCATGGAAGAGGAAGGTAAGAAGTTAATCGCTGAAACTGAAAAATTAATCGAAGAAAAAGCAAATGAGTATTCTGTTATTAAAGGGAAAAAAGCTGCATTCGGTATGTTTAACACAGCTGATTTATCAAGCTTCTATATTTATACACCTGCAGATCCACGTGGGGAATTCTTAACTGATTTAGGTATGGAATATCCAGAAGGTATTAAAGAGTTAATTACTGATGACGGCTTCTACATTCAAGTAAGTGCTGAAAATGCAGATGCATTAAACGACACTGAATTATTTATTACTTACGGTAACAAAGATACATTAGCTGCTTTACAAGCAGATCCTATTTTAGGGAAAGTTCCTGCAATTGCTGCTGGAAACATCGTTGTAATCGAAGATAACACACCATTAGCAGCTGCAGGTAACCCAAACCCACTTTCAATTCAATACACAATTGATGAATACTTAACTTTAATCTCAGACGTAGCGAAGAATATTAAGTAATCATGAAACAAGTGAACGTTGAACAAATGAAGCAATCTTTCCTTCCGAAAAATTTAGGAAAGTTAACAATTATATTATTGATCCTACTTATAGTATCAATAATTGCTTCTATAGCTTTTGGCTCTCGTTCAATTGGGTGGTCTACAATTCTGGATGGTTTATTCCATCCAGAATTAAATGACCATGAATCTAGTGTCGTTCGTCAGCGTGTTGTACGAACGATTTTTAGTTTTATGTGTGGTGCGGCATTAGGTGTATCTGGGGCACTTATGCAATCGGTCACGCGAAACCCAATTGCTGATCCAAGTATTTTAGGAGTTAATACTGGGGCATCCCTATTTGTTGTAAGTGGAATTGCCTTTTTAAATATTAGTTCTTCAAGTGAATATGTATGGTTAGCTATAGCAGGTGCGATTCTTACTGCTATTTTTGTGTTTACAATTGGTTCTCTTGGAGGAAGCGGTGCTACTCCCCTTAAACTCGTCCTAGCAGGAGCTGCAACAAGTGCTATTTTGTCGTCACTTGTTACAGCAATAATGATTCCTCGTCAAAATGTCATGGAACAATTCCGCTTCTGGCAAGTAGGAAGCGTTGGAGCTGGTACGTGGGATAGTATTCAATTATTTCTCCCCTTCTTAATTGTAGGAGTGGTAATTGCTCTTATTACAGCACCAGCTTTAAATGCAATGGCATTAGGAGATGAAGTAGCAACTGGCTTAGGTGTTAAAACAGGTACAATTCGTTTAATCTCTGCTTTTGCAGGTGTATTACTTTGTGGTGCTGCAACAGCTTTTGCAGGACCAATTGGATTTATCGGTCTATTAGCTACTCATTTAATCAGATTAATGATTGGATCCGATTTACGTTTTGTTATTCCTCTTTCCGCCTTATCAGGTGGAATAATATTAACGATTTCCGATGTAGTAGGAAGATTAATCGCTCGTCCTGGAGAGGTTGAGGTTGGGATTTTAACAGCCTTTATTGGCGCACCGATTTTAATATATATTACGATGAAAGCGAAAATGCGTAGCCTATGATGAACAACGATACTTTACAAGCCATTATTCAATCAAAATCAAAACGTAAACGCCGATATATTGCAACGGTGGTTATATTAATCGTTATTGCTTTTGCATTATGTTGCGCCATGCTGATGCTTGGTAATACGATTTATCCTGTAAAAGATGTCATTGCTGTTTTGTTAGGTGAAGATGTGAAAGGAGCTAGCTTTACTGTAGGGACTTTACGTTTGCCTCGTATGTTAGCTGGACTTTTTGCTGGATTTGCTTTTGGAGTTGGAGGCTATGTATTCCAAACAATGTTAAGAAATCCATTAGCGAATCCAAATGTAATTGGTATTACTGCGGGTTCTAGTGCTGCAGCTGTATTTTGTATTGTTGTTCTACAAGCAAGTAACACAGTGGTATCTATTGCTGCAGTTGTAGGTGGATTACTGACAGTTGCCATTATATACGTTTTTTCTAGAGTAACTTCATTTTCTATTGGTCGATTAATATTAATAGGCATTGGAATTCAAGCAATGTTAAATGCGTCGATTTCATATTTAATGTTAATTGCGAAAACACATGATTTACCGACTGCTCTACGTTGGTTAAGTGGAAGCTTAAATGGGGCTAAGATAGAAACCGTAATGCCGTTATTCATTCTTTTAGTTATTTGTACACCTATACTTATCTATTTTGCAAATCATCTAGAAATGCTAGAGTTAGGTGAACAAGCAGCTACATCATTAGGTGTTTCCACAAATCGTGTTCGGATTATTTTATTAGTAATTGCTGTACTAGTCATTGCTCTAGCAACTGCAACAACAGGACCGATTGCTTTTATTTCATTTTTAGCAGGACCAATTGCAAGACGTTTAGTAGGGGTTGGATTTTCAGCATTAATACCTTCAGGATTAATCGGTGTAATTCTAGTACTTGCAGCTGATTTAATCGGGCAGTTTGCGTTTGAAACACGTTTCCCTGTAGGTGTTATCACAGGTATTATCGGAGCACCTTATCTTATTTACTTACTAATCATGTTGAATCGAAAGGGGAATATATAATGACTCATACATTAGAAGCAAAAAACTTACATTCAGGTTATGACCAAAATCTCATATTAAAGGATGTAAGCCTATCGATTCCTTCAAATAAAATTAGTATTATTATAGGTTCCAATGGCTGTGGAAAATCTACCTTACTAAAAACGATGGCACGATTATTAAAACCGACAAGTGGCGATGTACATTTAGACAATAAATCTATTTACAATATTCCATCTAAAAAGCTTGCTCAAACAGTTGGACTTTTACCTCAGTCCCCTATCGTCCCAGAAGGTATTACTGTTGCAGATTTAGTTGGTCGTGGTCGTTTTCCACACCAAAAGATGTTTGCAAGTTGGTCTAAGAAGGATTACGAAGCCGTTGCAACAGCTCTTGATATGATGAATATCTCAGAATTTGCTGACCGTCATATAGATGAATTATCAGGTGGTCAACGCCAACGTGTTTGGATTGCTATGGCTCTTGCTCAGCAAACTGATATTTTATTTTTAGACGAGCCGACAACCTATTTAGATATTACATATCAAGTAGAAATTTTAGATTTATTGAAAGACTTAAATACGAAATACGGAACGACAATCGTGATGGTGCTTCACGATATTAACCTTTCTGCACGATACGCAGATCATTTATTTGCAGTAAAGGATGGGAAACTGATTGCTGAAGGTTCACCAAATGAGATTGTAACAAGTGAGTTGATAAAAGAAACTTTTAATTTAGACTGTCAGGTCATAAACGATCCAATTTCGAACACACCACTAGTTCTTCCAATTAGTCGATATCATAAATAAAAAAAGTAGAATTTGGGATCGTCTCAAATTCTACTTTTTTTGCTTTATATGGCAAGATCTACGCTGTACTAATTCTGGGTATTTTTTAAAAAATTTGTATCTAACGCCATGAAACTTATAATATAATAATTTAGAAAATTGAAATATTTTATGAGGGAGGAGCGTTATCAATGACACAGAAACTAAGTCATAAATATTATAAAGAATTATTGGATTTAAAAGATGTAGAAGGAATTGAAGCTCAGATTCAAAGTTTACTAGATGTGCCGATTGAATCTGTATCAGACCTAGAAAAATGGCTAAAAGAAGAAAAAGAATTAATGATAAAGATTGATGAAGCGGTGACGGGCCACCAAATCGACTTCTATCGAAACACAGAGGATGCTGACATTAAGTCAATTTATCTTCACGATCAGCAAGTTATTCTACCGCTTTTCATGAAATATGAAGCAAAGTTGAATGAGAAATTCTGCAATTCTCCATTTGTAAATGAATTGGATGAAAAACGTTACGGATTAATGCGAAAAGTTCGCGAGTCTAAAGTTAAGCTGTTCAGAGAAGAAAACATCCCATTATTTGTGAAAGAACAAGAACTTTGTACAAAGTACGATGAAATTATGGGAAGCCTAACTGTTGAATGGGAGGGAGTTGAGAAACCTTTACCATTCATCGACTCACAACTAGATCATCTGGATAGAGCCGTACGAGAAAAGGCGTATCAGGCTAAGGCGGCGGCTTTTCGTCGAATTAAATCAGACGTGGATGCAATCATGGACGAGCTAGTTCAAATTCGTCATCAAATCGCAGTAAATGCAGGTTTTGACAATTATCGTGATTACATGTTTATTGCTAAAAATCGTGAATATAGCATACAAGATTGTTATGATTTCCATGAAAATGTAGAGAAGTATATTATCCCTGCTTGGAATCGACTTGCAGATGTTTTCAAATCAAAGCTTGGTGTCGATACATTCCGTCCTTGGGATAACACAGCAAAATTAATGAAAAAACCTCCATACGATGAAGTTTCCGCGCTTATGGATGGGGTTTCTGAAATGTTAGGCAAAACTGATCCATATTTTGCTGATCGATTCAATTACATGAGAGAGAATGGATTATTAGATCTTGGAGATCGTAAAGGAAAGGGTCAAGGTGGTTTCTGCTCTACTTTACCTGTTTCTGGAGATACTTTCGTTTTTGCGAACTTTAGTCCAACCTTCTTCTCTCTTATCGCTTTAATCCATGAAATGGGCCATGCAGTAAATGGATACCTTCAGTTTTCAGAACATGGTCCAATGGAAGATTATAAATGGCGTAGTGAAGTTGCCGAACTTTATTCACATGGGATGGAATTACTCTTATTGGATAAACTTGATAGTTTTTACACAGATGAAGAGGACTTTAAGAACGCACAGCGTGAGGAACTTAAAAGAGCGTTTACTATGTTAATTGGTCCATTGTCAGGAGACATCTTCCAACATTGGATGTATACAAATCCTAATCACACTGCTAAAGAGCGTGATGAAAAATACTTTGAGATTTCAAAACGGTATAATTTAAATCCAGTTGATACATCCGGATTTGAAGAAGAGATTGGAGCTAGTTGGGCAGGTACCCTTCATTACTTCCAAGTACCTTTCTATCTAATTGAATACTCCATGTCTATGCTTGGTGCTCTACAATTACTTGAAAATTATCAGAACAACCCAGAGGAAGCGATCAAATCCTATAAAAATGGGGCAAGTGCAGATTACAATCAATCTATCGCAGCAATTTATAAAGAAACAGGCGTCAACTTTGATTTTACAGCACAAACTGTTAAAAGAATGGGTGAATTTTTAGAAAAAGTGATTCAAGGCATTCATCAATAATGTATTTGCAAAGAGGCAGATTATTGTTAAAAGCAATAACCTGCCTCACCTTTTTTAATTTTGACAATTAGGGCAATAGAATGTTTTCAGTGAAGATATTTCCTCTTTAATAATGTTCGTATTACAACGCGTACATGATTCTCCTTCTTATCATAAACGTAAAATTGATAGCCTCCTGTTTTGCTATCTCCCTTAAAAAGTGGATGATCCATATAACCACCTTACCTGCCAAGTATCAGATATAACAGTAAACATGAACCATCCTGTAGTTGGAAAATTAAATATTTCGCTCTTCTAGAAATCATCTTAATAGTCATATTTGAAACTTGTGTAGTAAAACGATCAACTGGTACATTAATCGACTTTTCCCTTCCAATCTCAACATCTGTAATCTTTTGCCCATTAATAACTTCCCCAGTAATGTTTTATATGTTTCCATCTCTGGCAATTCAGGCATAGTGTTTCCTCCATAATAAATTCTTTTAAAACAGTATTTCCTGCTCGTAAGTTATTATTATTGTGTTGTGAATCTTCTTCGAAACAAAAAAAGAACAAATTCTCATCTCAAGAATTTGTTCTCAAATAATTAGTTTCTTATTCAAAGGTTACTTTTATACTATCTGTATCTTTAATGGTATCCCAAGTCTCTGTATCGAAAATATGGAGTTTAAACTCTAAATCCGTAATATCAGTAATCCCATTATTCGTTAAATCTTCCTACATAAAAGTCATCGTATCAAATGCTTTTTTTCCTGCACCAACATCGCTAGAAAATGCTGGTTCTACCATAAAGCCATTTATATCTACATCTCTCGCTTGAATTGTAATATCTTTTTCTGTGTTGTTTTCTATATAAAGGTATACATCTGCTCCCCAAAAACTTTCAGAGCTGTTTAACTTTTTGACAACTACTTTCACACCATCCGCATCATAAGCAACAAAGCCTGAATCATCATATTCCTGTACAAAATTTGGATCTGCAGAAGTTGTCAATTTAATTAAATCACTCACTGCAATTTCATCCCAAGAATCTGCGTCGATTATATAGAGTTCAAATTTTTTATGCAGCATGTTTCTCTTGTAACTACACTTTAACCTTTATTACTTTGTAACCAATGTAAAGAATTAAGAACCAAATCGGTGCAACATACAATGCAACACGCATACCTGGAATGAATGCCATTAATACGACAACCATTAATAAGAATGCAAGCGCAACGTACGAAGAGATTGGGTGCCAAGGCATTTTGAATTTTAAAGCTGACACTTCTTCTTTTGATTTTGCTTTACGGAATTTGATTTGAGTACATAAAATAATTATCCAGCTTGTGATGACTGCTACTGTTGCCACTGCTGAAATGTACGTGAAAACTTGCTCTGGTACGATATAGTTTAAAACAACGGCGATTAACAACATAGCAGACGAGAAAATAATACCGCGGACAGGTGTACCATTTTTACTTACTTGTTTGAACATTTTCGGTCCTTGTTCTTGTAATGCTAAGTTGTATAACATACGGCCACAACCGTATAGGCCACTATTAAATGCTGATACCGCTGCTGTAATGACAACGAAGTTAATAATATGAGCTGCCGCAGGAATACCGATTGCATCGAAAATTTGAACGAAAGGGCTACCATTTGAACCAACTTCATTCCAAGGATAGATCGCCATCATAACACCTAGTGCACCAATATAGAAAATTAATATACGCCATACGATATTATTAATCGCTTTTGGCACCGTTTTAGTAGGATCTTTCGCTTCACCAGCTGTTACACCAACAAGCTCAACACCTCCAAATGAGAACATAACTAAAACGAAGCACATTAACATTCCTTCAAGACCATTTGGCATGAATCCGCCATGTTCCCAAAGATTGCTGAAGCCCATTGGATCTCCATTGTTACCAATACCGAAAAGAATGATACATAAACCGACAATAATCATCGCAATGATTGCCACCACTTTAATCATGGCGAACCAGAATTCGAATTCACCGTACATTTTTACGTTCGCTAAGTTAATAAGCGTCATCACTACAAGGACAACAAGTGCTGTCACCCATTGTGGAACATCTGGGAACCAGTAGTTAATGTATACGCCAACAACTGTTAATTCCGCCATTCCAACGACAATCCACATGAACCAATATGTCCAGCCTGTTAAGAAGCCGGCAAATTTCCCTAAATATTTATTCGCATAGTTACTGAATGAGCCTGAGACAGGTTCAGCGACAGCCATTTCACCTAATGCTCGCATAATCGTGAAGATGACTAATCCGCCAATTAAATACGCTAACAATACTGCTGGACCTGCTAATTGGATTGTGGAACTTGAACCATAGAATAAGCCCACGCCAATCGATCCACCAAGCGCAATTAATTGCATATGGCGATTGCTTAATCCACGTTTTAGCTGTAGATCTTGATGATTTTCTTTCATAATTCCTTACTCCTTATCCTGTAAAATCTTCAAATGTTTTGGCAAAAAGGAATTAAAAAACGCCCTTTTGGATTTACCAAAAGGACGATTCAACTCGTGTTACCACCTTTAATTCGTAAGCAACTCACATTACTTACCTCAGAAGTACAGTCATTTAAATGACGATACTCTTGCACATGATTACGGGTGCTTACCGGTGTAGCCTAATTAGAAAAATCTTTTCGGTACACAGCTCCAAGATGAATTCCCAATCGTTTTACATGCACCTCTCATCAACCGGTAACTTTCTGTTCGTAAAATAAATTGGTACTATTTCTTTTCATAGCCTTTTTATATACAAATATTTTTGAATTGTTTTTTATTATATATTTATTAATTGTTTTGTCAATATAACTTGAATTAAAAAAGAACAAATTCCCTTCATCGAGAATTCGTTCTTCTTCCATTTATTCTAACACCAACACGAAGTTAGTATGTGATCTAACCTATGTGAGAGTGGGTCAAAACTGGAACTATATTTGTTTTTTAGTTGATTTATATAATCGTGAAATTGTCGGGTAGAATGTCAACATTAAACTAGACAACTTTTATAAGGACTATTGTCTAGTTTAGTGTTGATATTCCACAATTAACTTTTTAGGATATGGGTGACTTTATCAATAGCATTTTGTAGTTTTTCACTGTTTTTTGTGTAGAGCTGCTTAGCCTTCTTATTTTCAGTTGCAAGCGCAAACAATTCTAAGTCCGCTTGGCATTTTTTCATCGTTGAAAGAGTCATTGGTCTATCTTGAGGAGATGGAACTTGAAGCTTATCATCAAAAAGATCAACGGTTAATTCCCCATAAGAGTTTACTTGTCCAAGATAGACGTTTTCAACAGTAACCCCCAGTTTTTCTAGTTCTGTCTTTAACCATCCTCGACTATACCCAATGGTTGCAAGAGGCTCATCCAAAATTTTACCATCCATAATAACAGTCTGAGGCTCCTTGATTGAAGCTACTTTCATGTCTAAATCTTTTGGTGTTAATGGTTGGTTTTCTTTCTTCAGCATGACAGATAAATCCCCTGTTGGCTCTAAAACCGCAAATTCCACATCCGACACCTGGAAGACATCTTTCTTTCTAAGTAATTGCAATAATTCGTCCGCTGTAATTCTCTCTTTTTTTAAGTTATCTTCCATAACTTTTCCGTCTTTGATGAATATAGTCCCCTTACCTTCTGTAAAATCACGAAACTTTTTGCTCTTTAGAGAAATTAAACCGGCTATTATGGGAATAGCCGCAACAACCGTCATAGCTAATAACCCATAAATCATGTTTCCATCTGATCCCATAATACTTTCTCCGGCTATGTTTCCAATGGTTATTCCAGTTACATATTCAAAAAAAGAAAGTTGAGCAATTTGTTTTTTTCCTATCAATTTGGTCATGAAGAAAAGTACTACAACAAACAATACCGATCGAACTGTGATATCTAGCCATTCAGGCATAATAAAAAAGACCTCCTCTCCTCTTAATATCCTTTATATTGATATTCTTCGTTTTCCAATTCTCCGACCCTTTTTTTCAAATCTGCTACTATTTCACTTACTTCCATCATGGTTTCATGTAGAGTTCGTTTGGAGCCATTATCTTGTGTCCGTTCTGCTAAATTGGATAGGCTAGCTTCTACTCCTTTGAGACTAGCTAGACATTGTTTGACATCTGATACTACTGTCATCTTCCATCCTCCTCAACCTTTAGGTTTAAATATCAAAGCACCTATCATGCCAAAAACAATGGCAGCTGTAATACCTGCACTGGTAACTTCAAAAATCCCTGTAAGTACCCCAATTAAACCGTGTTTTTCAGCTTCTTGCATAGCTCCATGTACCAATGAATTACCGAAGCTTGTTATAGGTACAGACGCTCCTGCACCAGCAAAATCAATTAATGGTTCATATAAACCCAATCCATCTAATATTGCTCCAGCAACTACAAGGGTACTTAAGGTATGGGCGGGTGTAAGTTTAAACACATCAAACATAATTTGACCAATTACACAGATCAAGCCACCAACAACAAAAGCCCAAAAAAAGATCATATCTATTCTCCCTCTCCATATTCAATTGACACTGCATGAGCGATACAAGGAATGGTTTCATTTTGTTGGAAGGATAAAGGTGATAGTAAAGCACCCGTAGCTACTACTAACATTCTTTTAAAATCACCTTTTTTCATACGATTTAATAAATGCCCGTACACTACTGTCGCAGAGCAACCCGCCCCACTAGCTCCTGACAATACCGGTTGCCCGTCCCGGTAAATCATGAGACCACAATCTTGGTATTGATCTTCGGTGATAGGGGTTCCATGCTTTTTGAATAGATCAAGCGATACAGCACGTCCTATTTTTCCGAGGTCACCTGTCACGATTAAATCGTAATAAGAGGGATCAACATTTCGTTCCTTTAAATGCGCTTCGATAGTATCAACCGCAGCTGGTGCCATAGCCCCTCCCATATTAAAAGGATCAGTCATTCCCATATCGATGACGCGTCCTATCGTGGCAGAAGTTACACATGGTCCTTCCCCAGAATTACTTAACAAAGCAGCTCCTGCACCTGTCACTGTCCATTGGGAAGTAGGCGGTTTTTGTCCACCATATTCAGTTGGATATCGAAACTGTTTTTCAACTGCCGTGTTATGACTTGAAGCTCCTGTTAAAATATATTTAGCTCCATTTGTATTAATAATATAGGCACCTAGAGCCAATCCTTCCATAGATGTTGAACAGGCACCAAACAACCCGAAATAAGGAGCTCCAATCGTTCGACTGGCAAAACTTGTAGGGGTAATCTGGTTAATCAGATCACCTGCCAGTAGAAATTGAACTTGTTCCTTTTGAATTTCTCCCTTTTCGAGTGCCTTTTGACAGGCTTCTTCAAATAGGATTTTATGTGCTTTTTCATAGGAGTCTTGAGCTAACCATAAATCGGCATGGAGGAGATCAAAATCATCTGCTAATTCACCTTCTGCCTCAAATGGCCCTCCAACTGTTCCCGTAGAAATAATTACAGGTTTATTCTCAAAAATCCATGTACGTTTACCTGCTAACATTACATACCGCCCCATTGGATCAAAATAGTTTTTATTAAAGCAATGACAAATGCGGAAAATACACCAAATAAAATGACAGAACCTGCAAGTTTAAAAATATTCCCACCTACACCTAACACAAATCCTTCCGTACGGTGCTCAATAGCCGCAGATATAACTGCATTTCCGAATCCAGTAACTGGTACAGCAGAACCTGCACCTCCAAATTGAGCAATTCTATCATAAACCCCAAATCCGGTAAGAAGCATTACGATAAAAATTAAAGTTCCCACTGTTGGATTACCAACTGTTTGATCTGTAAAATCAAAATAATAAATATAAAATGTTTGAATGAGCTGACCTATTAGACAGATTAAACCACCAATTAAAAAAGCTTTTATGCAATTTCGAACTACTGGTCTTTTTGTTTCGCGTTTCTTTTGAAGTTCTTGATATTCCTGTTGCACTGGAGTTAATTGTTTCTTTTTATTATTAGACATATATTATAAGCCTCTCTTTCATTACGATTGTTCCTTCATGAGACTTTTAATTTTTTTAGTATGTTTTTTTAAATTCTCCATACTCATAGTATTCTTTTGGAGTTTTTCGTCCAGTTTAACAAGTTCAAAATACATTTTTTGATCAGCAGAAACTAATATTGAATAATCAGGATACTGCTTTTCCAAGTCTGAATTTATTTTCTTTTCTATCTTTTTTAATCGAAAACGATCAAATTGTTTTACTTTTATGGCTACTAATAGGTCTTTATCTGTATTCACAGCCATCACTTTTGAAATTTCATCTTCCAAAATGATATTTTCTGTTGCTTGATTGGCAACGGATTGACTGATTGGCTTACTCACCTGTGAATTATTCAGGTCCTTATTGGGATGCTGATCATGATTTCCATTACAACCTGTGCATAATCCGATAGCCATTATGATTAAAAGACCAGCCTTCACAATTTTTATTTTGGAAAACATAATTCACCTCTGTGTTTATAAAAATTTTTGGAATAAAAGGTTGGTTAATTCAACCAACCTTTTGTCCTCTTTTTAATTATTCTTGTCTGTACTGTGGTTCTTCTTGTTGAATTTCTTGAAGACGTGGTTCAACGCTATCTATAATAGCTTGGGTTTGAGTAGCGGCATCTTGATAGAGCGTCTTCGCTTGTTGGTTATCTGTTTTTAAAGCAAATGTTTCAAAGCTAGCCTGAGCAGTTTTTAATCCTGCTAAAACAGTCTTAATGTCATTTACTACTGTCATAATATAATTAACCTCCTTCACTCTATAAAATATTTTGAAGCTTAGTTAGTATTAGGCACCCGTTGTTGATTATACGAGGATAATTTCACCTCTTTTTGTAGTTGTAAAAACAATGTGGTAAATTACCCCATGAATTCAAATTTAGATTCAGCCTGATCTTTATCGAAATTGTGTTAGCCACACCTCATTTGAGTCAGGAACGTGTCGCACCAAGATAATGTACCTTAAAAGTAAAAAAGCACCAATTCCTCAAGAATGGCGCCCGATCGTAATATAAGGTCAGCCAGATTTTTCTGGTTGACCTTTGTTATTTAGGTCTTATTATAACGGTAGTCGGGGTAGAACGTAGCGCCCGTGGGACTCGATCCCGTCCGCAAAACTGTTCACCCCCTACCATTAATGCTTATTAATACGACTAAGCAAATAGAAGTATTACAGAAAGGAGTAGTAAAATATTTTGTATACTATAAATCTTTTGTGGGATTAGATTCTTGAGACATAGGTGGGTATCTTCATAGTAATCAGGTAGCCCACACACCAATAATCTATACAAATAAAAAAAGAACGAATCTCACCTTCTGGAATTCATTCTTCTTTCACTACTCTTGTCCCTTTAAAATAAACTCACCACATCTTTACCCCACGCCAACCCGCATTCTACCGTTGCCGTTTAAAATAAAGTCACGCTATCTTTCCCTCATTTTCACACATTTTCGATCACGTTTTGACCGTTTTTTCCACCCTTTTTTCACGCTTTTTGTTCACGTTTTTTTCGATTTAAAAAGAAGTTCTGTATGATTCAATTTGTAAAAAGATAGTAGTGACAAGGGTTTCAGGGATTTTGGATACAGGACTTTATTTTAGTTTTGGGGTTACACCACTCTTGACAGCAAGACAACACACTCCACATGTGTCGTCTGCGGGAACATATCAACTGGTTGAATTTCAACCGTTTTGTATCCACCGTCTTCTAATATTCTTAAGTCCCGCGCAAGTGTTGCAGGATTACAAGAGACGTATACAACACGTTTTGGTTTGTGCTCAATGATTGTATTGAGTAATGCTTCGTCACAACCTTTACGCGGTGGATCCACTACTAACACATCTGCTTCTTTACCATCCGCATACCAACGAGGGATAACTTCTTCAGCCGGACCAGCTTCAAAGTACGTATTCGTAAATCCATTTAGCTCGGCATTACGTTTTGCATCTTCAATTGCTTGTTCTACGATTTCAACGCCCATTACCAACTTCGCTTTTTCTGCTAAAAACAATGAAATTGTTCCAATACCACAATAAGCATCGATTACCGTTTCATCGCCTTTTAACTGTGCGTAATCTAATGCCTGCTTGTACAATACTTCTGTTTGAACCGGGTTTACTTGATAGAATGAACGAGCTGAGATTTCAAAACGAACGCCACCAATTGTATCTTCAATCGTATCTTTGCCCCAAAGTGTGTAAGTTTCATTGCCCAAAATTACGTTTGTTTTTTCAATGTTGACGTTTTGAACGATAGACGTCACATTTGGTACAAGCTTTCTTACTACCTCAATCGCTGCTTCTTTTTGTGGGAATTTATGTTTATTTGTAACTAAAACAACCATTATTTCTCCTGTTGCACGACCTTTACGAACGACAACGTGGCGAAGCATGCCTTGATGGGACTCTTCGTTATAAGGTTGAATACCAATTTCGCTTAATTCTTTTTTAAGAGTAGCCATAATTGCATCAGCTTCTTCTACTTGAATTAAGCAACGTTCCATATCTACAATCTCGTGAGATTTTGACTTATAGAAACCTGCAATTGGTCCTGTTTCAGTCATGCTAAATGGAATTTGAGATTTATTACGATAGTTCCAAGGGTCTTGCATTCCCTTAACTGGAAGTACTGGTGCCTCAATCTTTCCAATACGTTTCATAACGTTTTTGACCATATTTTCTTTCCACTTCAATTGCCCTTCATAAGAAAGATGTTGTAACTGACAACCTCCACATTTTCCGAAGTAAATGCAAGGGGCTTTTACTCGATCTGGTGATGGCTCAATAATTTCTACAATCTTTGCAAATCCATAGTTCTTGAGCGTTTTCAATACATGAATTTCAGCTGTTTCCTGTGGAAGCGCCCCTTGGATAAACAATGGATATCCATCAATTTTTGCTACACCATTTCCATCATGTGTTAAGTCTTCTATATAAACGTTTCTTCGATCATTTTTCTTTACAGGTAGTGCCATGTTCCGTCCTCCATTTCAGTGTATTTATTGTAGCAAAATTACTTCAAGGAGGGTAGCGTAGCGATATGGGAAATGAATTTCTAATGATCAGGGATTTGCATATTACAATTTTATCGATAGATTGATATAAGACTTTAGAAATATTAGGTAATATTATCATACTAAAGTGTGAAATTTCGCATATTATCTAATAATAAATGGTGCTATAATCTATTAAGATTTTTTAGTTTTATCATTAAAAAACTTTTATTAATGGAGTGTTAAACTTGTGGAAAAAAGATAAAGTGTTTAAATCTAGATCTTTTATTTACATTCTACTGACTACATTTATCCTTGTAGGTTGTAACAATCAAATTATACCTATAGATCCTGCTAAACTAATAAAAATAGACTCGCAATCAAACAAAGAGGAAATTGAACAAGCTACTAAAGTCGTAATTGAAAAAGTTTCTTCGAACAAAAATGATAGCAATATAGAACAAGTTGAAGAAGAAGACAATCAAGAATATGTAAATAAAGAGGAAACACCAGAAAACAACGGTATTTTCGGAACTTGGTATATATGGATCCCTGGATCAGCTACAAACTATTATGATGAGGAAACAAGCGAATATGCTACCCATGAATTTACCCCTGGTGCAGAAGCAGGTCAAATTATGCTTTTTGAAAATGGATCATATAGCATGGTATATAGTCTATGGGAAGATCGGATCGTTAGAGGTAAATGGTATCTTTCAGAATCAGGAGAAATTAACGGAGAGCCAGGAGAAGCAATCATCTTAATGGGTGGTACAGGTGGTACAGATTGGGCGATTGCTCCTGCACAAGATGGAACTCTACGTTTACTTCAATATTCCGGTACATGGAATGATGGTTCATCTATGTGGCAGTTTGATTCTGAATTATATCGATAGTTTTCAATTGAAATTCAAAACCTTCCTATCACAATTACATAGGAAGGTTTTCTATTTTAGTTCAAGTTATTGCGATCGATTCCTTTTTGAAGCTTTTCTAAAAACTCATTCGGTGAATCTGTACGAACAGCTACTTGAGTATATTGTTTTTCTAACCCCATAAGGTGTGTACCTTTTACAGGCTTTCTTAATTTAATAATGATGTCTGGATACACCGTTTCAAAATCTCTCGCGACAAAGTCTAACGTATCTTTTGAGAGTTTACTTTGCAACACTTCTGGATCAACAATTAATGCTTCAATATTTTCAAATTCTATTTTTATACGTTTCATCAACCCTTGAGAAAGATAAACAGATTCCTCATTAAAGAATACTGGATTTAGTCGTAGTGCTTGAATATCTGCAAGTAAGAAAAGTACAGTGTAAATGTTTAATACTAACATAATTATCGACACTACAGGATTAATCTCTATATAATGGAACAACCAGTGGACACCAATGGTTTCAAGAACCGTTGCATGAATTAGCATGATTTGAAAGGCCATGAAACTTGAATTTTTATAAATTGTAATACCCTCTACCGGTTTCTTTTTCCAACTTAAAAGCGAATAATAAAACACTAACACTTCTGAACAGATTGCAAAAATAAGAGGGTTTTTCGAAACATATTGATCGACCGCCTGTGGAAAAGAGAACACTTTTGGTAGCGAACTGTTTCGAACCGCGTTTTTTATTTTTGGCATATAACGTACAAATGAAATAATTAGCGAAAGTTCTAATATAAAAATGGCTGCTTCTAGAGCAATCCCAGTCCAAGTAATCGTATCAAATGGCTGTAGGTAATTCGCAGGAATAATAAGCTTTGCTGCAATACAACCAGTTGCAATTAATCCAATCGCCATCTTCCATGAAAACTTCTTTTTATAAAGCATAAACAAGGTTGGGGCAATGATAATAAAATCAATTAACGAGCCGATTACAACGGGATTTGTCTCCTCTGTTAAAATCATAGCTCCAAATTGTGTCTTATAAAGAACAAAATTACTTGCTAAAACGAGACCTAATAATACTAACCAGATATTATTACCTTTAAGTTTACTAATCGTCATAGCATAACGTCCCTTTCCTTATGAAAATTTGAAAATAACTTTGTTTTTATATCGATTCCATGCAGGTTTATTGGCTTATGGGAGAGCAATTAACTTATGTTAATTATGAATATTGAAAACGCTTACTTTCTCAAAGTTTGTGATTATTATCACATTTACTTACCATCATTATGACAAATTTTTTATTTCTTATCTATTATTACTCAACTTTCGCAGAGTGAAATCGGTAAATAAGCCTTGATATAATTAGGTAGGCCTGAGATCCACTGCTCCAGTTGACTTTGTATTAACTTTTTGATTTTCTTATTTGTTTGTTCAAGCGCATCTTGAAGAAGTTCGATTAGCTGCTGTAAAGCAACAGCCCAATCAAGTTCATTGACTTCGTCACATAGTTCGTAAAAAAGACCTCCAATCGTACGTTGGTCGGTGTTACAGCGGTTTTGCCAAGATAGCACGATATAACGAGCAA
>NZ_JBMIRP010000027.1:0-14462 GCF_049202975.1 Ureibacillus sp. MALMAid1270
TTGTCACTTCCTTTTTGGGTAGTTTTGTGTGTGGTAACCTCAACTAACACCAAAATTAAGGGGGTGGCAAGTTTTTTTGCGTAAAAGACTGTAAAACCAACAATTATTAGCGATTTATATAAATTATTTTTGACAATACGTTCATATGATATGGGGGAAAACAAATGAAAAGAAAAATGGGAAAAGCATATCGATTATTGTTTTTAGCTTTACTTGTATTGGTAACGATCCTTGCAGGTTGTGGCAGCTCAGAAACAAATACGTCCTCTGGAACTTCATCAGATGCTGGATTAACACCAGTTACTTTACAATTAAAATGGGTGCCTCAAGCACAATTTGCTGGTTACTTTGTTGCGTTAGAGAAAGGGTATTACAAAGAAGAAGGGTTAGATGTGAAGATTGCTCCTGGTGGTCCCGACATCGTTCCTGAACAACAAGTTGCTAATGGTGCAGCGCAAATCGGTGTAGACTGGGTAGCTAGTTTACTACCTCACCAAGAACAAGGAATGCCATTAGTTCAAATCGCGCAAATCTATCAAAAAAGTGGATTACAACTCATTACTAAGAAGGATTCTGGTATCGAATCACCTGCAGATTTAGCAGGTAAAAACGTTGGAAACTGGATGGGCGGAAATGAATTTGAGCTTTTAGCATTGTTTGATAAATACGAATTAGATCCAAATAGTGATTTAAGCTTCGTTAAGCAAGCATTTACAATGGACCAATTCTTAACTGGTGAACTAGATGCTGCATCTGTTATGACGTATAACGAATATCATGTTGTTCTTGAATCTGGCGTCCCAGCGAGTGATTTAAAAGTTATTGATATGAATGAAGAAGGAGTTGCGATGCTAGAAGATAACCTGTTCGCGAACTCTGAATGGCTAGCAGATAATAAAGAAGTGGCAGCAAAATTCGTTAGAGCATCGATTAAAGGATGGCAAGATGCGATTAAAAACCCAGAAGAAGCTGTTGATATTATAATGGCACAAGTTGAAGAAGGTAGTACGACAAAAGAGCACCAATTAGTAATGATGGAAGAAGTGGCGAAGTTGGTTGTTCCTGAAGGATTTGATGCTGCAAATATCGGAGTAATCGACGCAGAAATGTTCCAACAAACAGCTGATATCGCATATGAATTTGGGGTTATTAAAAATCCTGCAGATATCACGAAGAGCTATACAAATGAAATTATGGAGATGGCGAAAGGAAAATAGATTATTAGTATTCGAGATGAATCGGAAGTCTTAAAAGTTGAACAAACTTTTAAGGCTTTTTTTGTGGGTCAGAAAGGTTGGAGTTCCGGATTTTATTTCGAGTGTTAGGAAATCTAACATATCACATGTGCAACTGCATAATTTTTTTCATTGTTATGTCCATAGTATGTAAAATGTCTATCCATTAAAATGAAAACAATAAAATTCAAGTTATTCAAATGTTACAAAGTTCTGGTGAATGGATTATTGCATTCTATATTTGAAAGGATGAAGCGAATGGGCTTAAATTCAACCTTAACAACTGAATGTGTTCCGAATGAAAGTGAATTAGAAAGAAGTCACTTTGTAGAGTGTTACTGGATGAATGAACTGATTCAGAATCAATTAATAGATGAATTATTAATACGATCGCAGTTAGGAAACGAATTTAAAACGCTGAACAATTTGTCTTACCAAGTGTGTATTCTTGAAATGAAAAAAATCGATCATGAACATTCCGCAGAAAGTATTAGTGATTCAATGGGCATCCATTTTTTTAGTATTGTTAGGTCCATCTTTGAACAATATTCATTCCGTTGTTTTATGACCATTCAAGACCAGCGTTTAGCGATCCTTGCCTTTGATTTATTCCCTACTAATACGAAAAAAGAACAACTTAAGAAGAAAGAAAAACTAGAATTGATTTCGAAACAAATCGATAATGTGTTAAATAATCGAGAAACGCGAAAAAAATTTCAAGTGTATATGGGCATTAGCTCTACTTATAAAGGGTTAAACAATACGCATTATTGTTATGAAGAAGCGAATAAAGCCATATTACTAAAATCCTTTTTCCAATCTTCAACGATTTTTTATGACGATTTAGGTACCCTTGAAATTTTATTGAATTTGCATGAAAAGGGGAAGCTGGAGTCCTTTGTATTAAGGTATATTGGTCCGTTAATAGAAGAAGATCGAAAGAAAAATAGTGATTTATTAAAAACATTAAAAATTTACCTTGATCGAAACGGTTCAAAGCAATCTGTAGCAGATGAGTTACATATTGTAAGACAATCATTATACTATCGCCTTGCGAAAATAAAAGAACTGTTAGGCGAAGATTACATGTGTACTAAAAACAAATTAGCACTACAATTAGCAATCCAAGCATATGAACTCCTCAGTATGGAAGTGGGGTGATATGGCGGGACATTGGGGACAGTAAAAGTGTCCCAGCAACGTTGGCTGGGACACTTTTACTGTCCCCAATGTCCCATTTAATTTTTCTGTTGGTTCAAGACATCTTCAATCATAAAAGCGACATTTAAATTCGTTCTTGCGAATGTACTATTTAAATCTAAATCTAGTAAAGATTCTATTTTATTAATTTTATAGTTAACTGTGTTGCGATGGATAAAGAGGCGTTTGCTGATTTTGTTGGCACTGCCGTTTTCTTCGAGGAAAATGCGTAAAAAATCAACGAAATCAGTGTTGTGTAGTTGGTCATAAAAATAAAGATGACCGAGCATATCCTGGTGAAACGTTTTGATAATGGATTGATCTGGAACGTTCATAATGATTTTATAGGTCCCAATTTCTTTGTACTTTTGAATCGATGGGTTCTTGTGTTGTTTGACCAAACGTATGACGGTTAAGGATTCATCATAGCTCTTTGCGACTTTCTTCAAATTTGTATAAAAATTCCCCATTCCAATAATCAAGTCTAGCTCTCCACTTTTCTCAATTACTTTCTCGTAAATTTTCTCAACTGTTTTTGAGAAGGGAATATGATTGATTTTCACTTCACTTCGATTAATCAAAAAAATGAGTTCATTGTTATGCGTAAAAGATAGGAAATTATTGTACCGATTATTGAATTCGTGAAAGATTATATCCGAATAGTTAGAAATGGAGTGATTTGCATTCTTTGTTGTACATGTGATGATTCCAAGTTCTGCTCCCTTTGGAATCCCTCTTTTATGTAGGTTTTCCTCAATCGAGATGTTAGGACGGTCAAAGCGAAAAATCAAATTATATAGAAGTTTTTGTTCATTCTCTTGTTGGTAGGATGTTTGAGTTGTAGAGAGTAGTTCAATGGTGTTTTTCAATAAATCCGCTACCCGATGCTTCCAATCCAATTGAAAAAGGGGGAATTGGTACTCGTCAGCAAACTGAAGGATTGACTTTGGTACTTCCGGTATATAAGGGCCGATATTGATAATATAACCTGCGACATTTTTGGAATAGGATTGACGAATTAGTGTTTCGAGCTGCTCTATATCATTTTTCATTTGAACCCCAGTCGTTACTATTAATTCGTTTGGTCTGCAAAATGAGATTAAATCGGTGCTTTCAATCACGTTAATGCCTGAAAGTTTTCGATTTAAACCTTTCTCACCTGCGATCAATTGAAGATGTTTGAATTCCGGTGCGTGAAGAAATTCTCTAACTGTGATCATAAAAAACTCCTTTCGATAAAGGGTGTTAATAAAAGTAACATTTCGTATGTGCAATTGCATAACAATTTTTAGACCAATGTCCATATACTGTGAAAATATTATACATTAAAATAATCAAATAAAAATAGTGTTAATTTACCTAACATTGAATTTGGAGGTGTGATTTTTATGTTTAAATGTAATCAATCTCGTTTAAAGGATTCAATTGAACAATTTAGTCGATTTGGTGCTACAGACAACGGTGGAGTTACAAGACTCTCCTTATCTAAAGAAGATATTGAGGTTAGGGACTATTTTTGTGAGTGCTGTAAGAACTTAGGTTTAGATGTAAGGATAGATGACATGGGTAATATATATGCAACACTTCCTGGGAAAAAAGATGTGCCACCAATCATGATGGGCTCTCACTTAGATTCCGTTGTAAAAGGTGGACGATTCGATGGGGTTTTAGGCGTATTAACTGCCTTAGAAGCTGTCAGAACCATTAAAGAGAACGATATTGAATTGGAGATCCCGCTGACAATTGTTAACTTTACAAATGAAGAGGGTGCCAGATTCGACCCAGCAATGATGAGTTCGGGTGTTATCACTAATAAATTTGATAAAGAAAAGATGCTTCAATCAACGGATAAAGACGGTATCACTTTTAAAGAGGCATTAAAGGAAAGTAGTTATGAAGGCAGTATCGAAAATCGCTTGAAAGAAGCCGCCGCTTTTATTGAACTACACATTGAACAGGGACCAATTTTGGAAACTGAAAAAGTAGAAATTGGCGTTGTAGAAGGTGTGCTTGGTATGAGCTGTTATGAAGTAAGTATTAGTGGCGAATCCGATCATGCTGGTACGACACCGATGAAGATGCGTAAAGATCCTTTATTTTTAGCTACTAAACTAATTTCTATTTTAATAGAGCAACTTGGCAAGGTAGACGAAGAACTTGTTTATACAATTGGTCGCATGAACGTCACACCAAATATACACACAGTTATTCCAAATAAAGTGGTGTTTACGATTGATGCGCGCCATAAAGACCCGTTGAAAATAATTGAAGTAGAACAAATTATTGAGGCTTTACCTGCTGAAGAAGCGGGTTGCTATATACAGAAACAAAAGCTTTGGGGCAGAGATACAGTGGTATTTGAGCCGGAAATATGTGATGAGATAGAACAAGCTTGTGATCTGCATGGATACTCCTCTAAACGTTTATATAGTGGTGCTGGTCACGATGCGCAATTTATTGCTTCGATAATACCAACAGCCATGATTTTTGTTCCAAGTATTAATGGAAAAAGCCATTGCGAAGAAGAAGAGACCTCCTTTGAAGATTGTGCAAAAGGAGCAGATGTTTTACTCACAACCGTGTTAAAACTTCAAACAAAGTTTGCTAAAAAAGAAGCATTTATTTAATTCGTTTTGTTCACATGTTTCCAAATGAAAGCATGTGTTTACAAATATACATCTACCACGGCGCTCTATTGTTCCCCCTTTATAGTGCCGTGGTAAGTTAATAACATTGTTCATTACCCTAAAAATGAAGTTTATTTCAATAGTGATTCAACTAACGAAAGAGAGGTAGTGTTTCTATGAAAAAGAAAATCATTAAAGGTGGTAAGATTGTAACTGCTACAGATAGTTTTGAGGCTGATATATTAATTGAAGGTGAAAAAATCGTTCAAATTGGAAAAGATTTTGTAAATATAGATGCGGAAATCATTGATGCGACAGGAAAATATGTATTCCCAGGAGGCATTGATCCCCATACTCATTTAGATATGCCTTTTAATAACACAGTAACTGATGATGATTGGGAATCTGGGACGATTGCTGCTGCATTTGGTGGTACAACAACCATTTTAGACTTTGCTTTAACAGCTGGTGAAACGAAATTAACGACAGCTGTTGATAAATGGCATAACAAAGCAGAGGGTAAAGCGGTTATCGACTACGGATTCCATTTGATGATCACTGACTTAAATGAAGAAACTGAAAAAGAACTACCTCTTTTATTAGAAAAAGAAGGAATTACGTCAATTAAGGTCTTCATGGCTTATGCGAAAGAATTCCAAGCTAGTGATCGAACGTTATTCAAGGCTTTTAAAATAGGGAAAGAAACGGGAGCCATTGTCATGGTGCACTGTGAAAATGGTTCGGTTATCGACGAACTTGTAGAAGAAGCAAAGATGGCAGGCAACACAGAGCCAATCTATCATGCATTAACACGCCCACCAGAAATAGAAGGGGAAGCGACTAAACGGGCAATTGAACTTTCTCATGTAGCAGGGGCAAAACTTTATGTTGTACACGTAACTTGTAAAGAAGCAGTAGATGAAATCATCAAAGCTCGTGAAAAAGGATATGACGTGTACGGTGAAACTTGTCCTCCATATTTAACATTAGACCAATCACTTCTCGCTCAACCAGGATTTGAAGGTGCCAAGTATGTTTGGTCACCACCACTTCGACCAAAATCACATCAAGAACCTCTATGGAATGCTTTAAAAGCAAAGCAACTACAAACTATTGGCTCAGACCAATGTTCATTCAACTTTAATGGAAAAAAACAATTAGGTATAAACGACTTCTCCAAAATTCCAAATGGCGGTCCATTTATTGAAGATCGTTTCAGTGTCTTATATTCAGAAGGTGTATGCAAAGGATACATCTCAATTAATGATTTCGTTGACTTAGTATCAACAAATGCAGCAAAAATTTTCGGACTATACCCTCAAAAAGGAACGATCGCCATCGGGTCGGATGCGGATATTGTCATTTTTGATCCAAAGATTAAACGTGTCATTTCAGCAAAAACACATCATATGAATGTGGATTACAACGCCTTTGAAGGATTGGAAGTAACGGGTGAGCCGGTAAGCGTACTGTTACGTGGAGAATTCATTGTGAAAGACAAAGAATTTGTAGGCACGATCGGTGGCGGTAAATATATTAAACGTCAATTAGAGAAAAAAGTAGTGAGTCCATTAGAAACCGTCTTATTGAATTAATAAAAAGTTGCCTTAAAAGGAGAGGGATAAATGAGTAGTATAACTGGTGGTTTCATTTCTCCAAATTTAAAGGAGAACTTTGAGGAAATCTATAAAGGCATGACGAAAACAGACGCAATCATCGAAGCAAATCGTTGTTTATATTGCTATGATGCCCCGTGTATAAAAGCCTGTCCTACAGGAATTCAAATACCGAATTTTATTAAAAAAATAGCTTCTAATAATTTAAAAGGATCAGCTAAAACGATCCTAGAAGCAAATCCACTTGGAGCAAGTTGTGCCCGTGTATGCCCAACGGAGGAGTTATGTGAAGGGGCTTGTGTATTAAATGGCGTATCAAAGCCTATTAATATTGGAAACTTACAACGCTACGCGACGGACTATGCAATGAAACTAGATAAACCGTTATTGGAAGCGGGTGTTAGCAATGGCAATACCGTTGCGATTGTTGGAAGCGGCCCTGCAGGACTATCAGCTGCAAGAGAGTTAAGTCGCCTAGGCTATAAAGTAACGATTTTTGAAGCGGAAAAGGAAGCTGGCGGTCTAGGGCGTTACGGAATTGTCTCCTTCCGACTTCCTAAAAAAGTCGTTGAGTGGGAAGTACAACAAGTAGTGGAATTAGGCGTTGAAATAAAAACAAACTGCCGTGTCGGTGTTGACGTATCTGTTAGTGAGTTAGTGAAAAATTACGATCGTATTGTACTTGCCATTGGGATGAGTAAAGTGCCGGAATTAGGAATCGAAGGCGAACAATTAGATGGCGTATATGATGCAATTGAATTTATTAAAGATACAAAAATAAACGAGCCAACAGAGGAGCTCAGAGGTAAAAAAGTAGCGGTCGTCGGTGCTGGGAATACAGCGATTGACGCGGCCACTACTGCGATGAGATTAGGCGCTTCGAATGTACAGATTATTTATCGACGAACGCAAAAAGAAATGACAGCTTATCAGTTTGAATATGAGTTTGCAAAGCAAGATGGCGTCGAGTTTAGATGGCTTACTGCTCCGATTGAAGTGATCGGCGAAAACGGAAAAGTGACTGGGTTAAAATGTTTGAAAATGACGTTAGGCGAAGCGGGTACAGATAGGAGACAAAAACCAGTTCCTGTTGATGGCTCAGAGTTTACGATTGAGGTGGATGCGGTGATAAAAGCAATTGGTCAATCGCGATATGAAGAGTTAATCGAGGCATTTGACTTAGAGAATGTATTTGGTGTTGTCCAAGTGGATGATTCATTCAATACTTCGCAAAAGAAAATCTATGCTTGTGGTGATGTTATTTTTGGTAACGGACAAGGAGAAGCGATGGTTGTTTCTGCAGTAGAACAAGGGAAGAATGTTGCGAAGGCAATTCATAAATCGTTTCAACTTCAGGTCGAAATTGCTTAAAGAGAGGGGGATACGTTATGGCAGATTTAAGTATAAATTTAGGAGGTATTAAATCGCCCAATCCATTCTGGTTAGCCTCCGCACCACCTACAAACTCTGGGTACCAAGTTCAAAGAGCGTTTGAAGCTGGTTGGGGTGGAGCCGTTTGGAAGACACT
Organism: Ureibacillus sp. MALMAid1270; assembly: GCF_049202975.1. Taxonomy (NCBI): domain Bacteria; kingdom Bacillati; phylum Bacillota; class Bacilli; order Caryophanales; family Caryophanaceae; genus Ureibacillus; species Ureibacillus sp. MALMAid1270. Next base: position 8,207 of record NZ_JBMIRP010000027.1, read on the forward strand.
AGGTGATCCGATATTGAATGTTTCATCACGCTTTGCGGCTGTAAGTTTTAATGGCCAACGAGTTGCAGGTTTTAACAATATTGAATTAATTACCGATCGTCCTCTTGAAGTGAACCTGAAGGAAATCTATGAAACGAAAAAGAGATTTCCTAATCATGCAATTATTGCTTCATTAATGGTTGAACCGAAACGGCATAAATGGCACGAGATTGTAAAACGTGTGCAAGATGTGGGAGTTGATGGGTTTGAATTAAACTTTGGCTGTCCACATGGAATGGCAGAACGCGGAATGGGATCTGCCTCGGGGCAAGTACCAGAGCTAGTTGAAAAACAAACCTTTTGGGTAAAAGAAGTAGCGGAGGTTCCGGTGATCGTTAAGTTAACGCCTAACATTACGGATATTACCGTTACAGCTCAAGCAGCAGTGAATGGCGGCGCAGATGCCATTAGTATGATTAACACGATTAATAGTTTAGCAGGTGTTGATTTAGATACTTGGAATACAATCCCCCATGTTGGAGGGAAAGGTGCACATGGTGGTTATTGTGGCCCGGCAGTGAAGCCAATTGCTTTAAATATGGTAGGAGAATGTGCACGAAATCCTTATATTAATGTACCGATTTCAGGTATCGGTGGTGTTTCCAACTGGCAGGATGCGGCTGAGTTTTTACTAATGGGTGCCACGGGCGTGCAAGTATGTACGGCGGCTATGCACCACGGATTTAGCATTGTTGAGGATATGGTTGATGGTCTTAATAATTACCTAGATGAGAAGGGTATTTCTTCGGTTATGGATATTGTAGGAAAAACTGTGCCGAAATACTCTGAATGGGGAGATTTAGATCTCAATTATAAAGTAGTTGCAAAGATTAATAATGATGTATGTATTAACTGCAATAAATGTCATATTGCTTGTGAAGACACATCCCACCAATGTATCGATATGTTAGTTGGTGCAAATGGAAAGCCGATGTTAAAAGTACGAGAAGAAGATTGTGTTGGCTGTAACTTATGTTCCATCGTTTGTCCTGTTGATGGTGCGATTGAAATGGTGAAATTAAAAAATACACTACCTAGTATGACGTGGAATCAGAGACAAGAGATGATGGAACGTTATGCGGTTAATAGAATTGCGAGATAAATACAATGGGGGTATAAACAATGTCTGAATATATGGAGTTTCAAGCTGAAAAAAGAAAGATCGACAGTTATTTTGAGGACGGCTATGAAATTAGCATAATAACTGAAGACTTAAGCGGAATGCACATTGAATTTGCCTCTCCATTCACAGCTGATCGAGAGAAGGTTAAATTATTACTAACAACACCAGAAGCCAGAAAATACATCGCCACAAGATTATTATACCCGCAGGTTATGTATTGAGGGATTGGGGTGAGAAGGGACACTGGGGACAGTAAAAGTGTCCCAGTTACTTTGGTTGGGACACTTTTACTGTCCCCAACGTCCCACCTGGGACAGAAAGCCTGTCCCCAACGTCCCGCTATAATCTAATCATAACCTCGGAACCATCCTTTGCTTTTACATCGACAAGTACAAGTCCTTTATGTTTTTTCAATTCTTTAGCGAAAGGTTTTAATGTTTGTTTATCTATTTGTGGGAAGGTGAAGGGAACTTCCTTTTTCGTTCTTTCATAGTGATCTGAAATCCATCTATTCACATTCCGCTGAAATCGTTTCGAAGACAGAATGGAAATCGCAATGTTAAAAAATGCGTAAGGAATCGGAATGGAAAGCCGTACTTTATTTGCCTTTACTTTTACTCGCATCATAAGTTGATCTCCTATTCAATAAAAATGGCAACAGTATCACCTTGAGCCGATTTCACATCAACAATTTGACCATCCAGTTCGTTTTCGATTGCTTCGATGATGATTCCGATGTCTAGATCTTTTACGTATTTTTCGGATTGAGGGATAGTCGATGCGATGCTATATCCAGCCATTAAAGCGACTTTTACAAGCTTGATAGGTAAGTTGACTGTAACATTATCATTTTGGGCAGAGACAACGCGAATTTTCAAAGTTTTGTCTAAATATTTAGCGGGTTTAGTGACTTTATTGCCAGTGTCTTCTTTTTCTTGTAAAACTTGAATTAATTCCGCACCTTGATCAGCATCAATTTTACCTTCTTGCACCATTGTTAAAACTCTTGCAATCTCATCTTTCATGTACTTTCCTCCTATTCATCTTTTAAAAGTTTAATGGCTTCCTCTGCTGTGATTTCGCCATTTTCTAACATCGTAACAATCTTTTTCTCATCGACTTCATTTTTCTTTTTCTGCTCATAACCAAGTGCTGAAATGATGTCATTGAGCTTTCCTCGAACCGTTGGATAAGAAATCCCCAGTTCCTTTTCAACTTCTTTAATACTTCCTCTAGAAGCTAAAAATACTTCTACAAAATGAAGTTGATCTTTTGATAGGGAAGCAAGCTTTGACAGTTCAAACTCATTTTCAATCGTCGTATGACAATGGGTGCACTGCAATTTTGTAATTTTTAACGTTTCGCTACAGACAGGACAGGTTGTGATTACTTGATATGTCATAATCAAATTCCTTTCTTTAAGTTAATTTGATTATACAACGGAACATTAAGAAAATAAAGCGTAAAAATTAATTATTTTAATTTTGTGTTCAATAAAATTAATATTCAAATTAAGATTATTAATTTCTGTTTTCAAAAATGGATTGTACGAAAGTAAGGAGCAGTTCATTGAATTCTTCATAATTATCATAATTCGCATTATGTGAGGCGTTCGAAATAACCTTCACCGGGAAACCTGTCTTTTCCCCCCAACTTTTACAGTACTTTTTAATATAACCTGTATTGTCATGCTCACCATATGTAATCAAAACAGGGCAGTTAAATTGCACCTCATCCTCAATTTTCAAAAACTCACCGTATACTGCACTCGCTGCTTTCAATATGCCTTGTTTACCTAAACGTATTAATGAGTCGTACATACTATTCCTTGCTTCTACAGTAGTCGTAATCGCTTTTGCGCTCGTTTTGCAGTAGTAACGATAAGGATAAAGTCTTGGGATCGTGGCGAAATGTTTAATCCAGAAAAGTTCTGATTTTTTATAGTAACTTTTACCGAAAGGGGTAGTGCCAATTCCTATAAATCCAACGACCTTATCTGCATGTTCAGAAATAAAGGATTGGGCAATGTAACCACCTGCGGATTGTCCCACTAAGATGATTTTTTCAATGTGTTCCTGCTCGAGGATGGCTAGCAGTTCCTTATTTACATTGGCGAAGGAGAATTCTTGATAAGGTCTGGATTTTCCATGTAGGGGATAGTCCCAAGTAATCAGCTTAAAGTGAGCAGATAGATGCTCCACTTGTTTATCAAAAAGGGTATGGTCTGCGGTGAGTCCGTGGCAAAATACAATGGCCAATTTTTGAGGGGAAGTCAGCTCGTTTGTCCAGTAATAAACCGTGCCTCTGGGAGAGTTTATTTGCTTTTCAATCATTTATTTTCCTCCAATAATTAATTTGCGCAAACCCATCGTAATAAAGGTTTGCGCGTATTTTATGGATTTAGTTAACGATACCATCTACTATTTTCTTCAACAACCCAAATTCCTTTTCCTGTTTAATAATCAACTCTTGCGCTTCTTCCAGTGTAACCAGCTCAAATCGAACTTTCGCAAAAGGCTGAAGTTGAGCTAATTTTGGTAAATCAACAGAGATCACTTGCGCAATTTTTGGATATCCGCCTGTCGTTTGACGGTCAGCCATTAAAATGATCGGGTGACCACCTGAAGGAACTTGCATTGTTCCGAATGTTACAGCTTCTGATAACAGCTCCAATTTTTCTGCCAAAGCAAGAGGTTGTTCTCCCTCCATACGATACCCCATACGGTCGGCGTCTTTTGTCACGGTAAAAGTTGTATTTTCAAGGGCAGCCTTACTTTCATCTGTAAATCGGTCGTACTCAGTTCCTTTCACCACGCGAATGACAGCATCTTGAGAAGTGGAGATCCAATCTTTTGGATGAATCGCCCAATTATCCTTTTGAAGCGGGGCAGACTCCAAGATTGGTAGAACATCTCCCTTCTGAAGAGGGTGGCCTTTATAGCCACCAATCCCTGCACGTATATAAGTGCTGTAACTGCCTAATGTCTTTTCAACCTGAATACCGCCTTTAATATGTAAGTATCCACGCGCTCCGCTCACACTAGATTGTAATTTTAATATACTTCCAGCTTCAGCGAATACCGGTCTCCACATAGCGCACGCCTCACTGTTTAGTAGGGGATGGAAGTCAGCTCCAGTTAAGCAAAAAACAGTATCACAATTAAACTGCACAGTCGGTCCAACTAAAGTAAATTCAATCGCTGCAGAAGGTTCTTGTTGCAATAGAATTTCTCCAAGACGGTACGATGTGGCATCCATGGCACCACTAACAATAACGCCATACTGTTGAGAACCTCGTCTGCCTAGATCTTGAATGGTTGTTAATAAGCCGGGCTTCAAAATAGTCATTGTCATTTTATTTCACCTGCCAAATTCTTATATTCCTCTTCAGAAATCGTAACAAAACGGATACGATCACCTGCTCGAAACAGCGTCGGGGGATTTTGTTCTGGTAGGAATAATTTTAAAGGAGTTCGTCCAATAATTTGCCAGCCACCAGGTGTTTCAAAAGGGTAAATCCCCGTTTGTTTTCCGGCAATGCCAACAGAACCTGCAGGTATTTTTAATCGGGGTGTTTCCTTGCGTGGGGTAGCAATTTTTTCATCCATGCCTCCCATAAAAGCAAATCCAGGTGCAAACCCAAGCATATAAATAAGACATTCATTTTTTGTATGTATTTGAATTACTTCTTGTTCAGATAGCTGATTATATGTAGCAACTTCATTTAAATCCGGTCCATAAATGCCACCGTAACACACAGGTATTTCAATGATTCTACTCGTTTCATTTACTTCGATTTCTTCTTTTAACAATAAAGTATTAATATAATTTACAACCTTCACATAAGGTGTAGAACCCTCAAACTTCCATTGACTCACCAAATAAACATCATAGTAGATACATAGATTCGTATAACTTGGTACCACTTCTATCAGACCGTTAAAGGGATGCATCTCAAGTATTTTTAAAAACTTTTTTATAGATAAATGAATCTCTTCAGATATACCATCACCAAAAGTTACTAAAATAGCACTATCTCCAAGAGGTTTGAAGTATATTGCCATATGTTATACCCCCTTATTAATTATTTTGAATATTGGAAATTATTATAGCATATTAATTTTTTTGGTGATAACATAATTAGTAGATTTGTCATTTGATAGATTAATAGCAACATTTTAGGAGGTAATCAAATGGTTCATGTTGATTTGAATTGCGATATTGGTGAAAGCTTTGGAAGATATTCTCTTGCAAATCAAAAAGAGATTCTAGAGCACGTGACTTCTGCTAATATTGCATGTGGTTTTCATGCTGGGGATCCATCTGTGATGCGTGAAACTGTGAAGATTGCTATTGAAAATAACGTGAAGATTGGAGCGCATCCAGGTCTACCGGATTTAGTAGGGTTTGGACGTCGTGAAATGGCAATCACTCCTCAAGAGGCCTATGATATGGTGGTTTACCAAATTGGTGCTCTGCAGGCGTTTCTTACGATTGAAGGGGTAAAAATGCAACATGTAAAACCCCATGGTGCCCTTTACAATATGGCTGCAAAGGATACTAAAATTGCAGAAGCAATTGCTCAAGCGGTATATGATGTTTCTCCGGAGCTTATTTTATTTGGCCTTGCATCCAGTGAGTTAACGAAAGCGGGAGAAAAACTTGGACTTCAAACTGCGCACGAAGTATTTGCAGATAGAACTTATCAAGAAGACGGCACTTTAACATCTCGTAAACAATCAAACGCGCTGATTACGGATGAAGAGGAAGCGGTCAATCAAGTAATTCGAATGGTAACAGAGGGGAAAGTAAAATCCTGTCAAGGTACTGATGTTTTACTAAAAGCTGATTCCATTTGTATTCATGGTGATGGTGAACGCGCGATTGAATTTGCAAGATATATAAATAAGGAATTACAAAATAATGGAATAGAAGTGAGGGCATTTAGGTAGGAAGGTAGTGTCAAAACTTCTATGAAAAACTGAAAATCACAATAGTTCAGGGCGGAAATCATTCTCCGAACGAGAGGACAATCGCTCTTGACAAACATTCCGAAAAGGTTGCGCCTTGTTTTTGAGGGCGAAGGGAAAAAAG
>NZ_JBMIRP010000028.1:0-30283 GCF_049202975.1 Ureibacillus sp. MALMAid1270
GTGGTTATTTCATCGTTGCTTTAACCATATCAGAAATGGATTCTTTTTTCATTTATTTGATGCATGGACCATTTAGCTCAATACCTTGATAGATAAGCATTATTTGGTTATCAAAGATTTTTTATGAATAATTCAGGTATAATTAAATCAACAATGATATAAACGATAACTTATTATTTTTTTCGAATTTTTTATTACAAAATTTCTTTAGACTCGCTCGTTATTGCAATAAATTTCCTAACTTTTCGAAGAAATCTTCATTATTGATCACATAATAGCCGCGTAAAGTTTCTTCAGGAAAAACTAATAACTCCTCATCGACTAGTACAAATATTCTAAAATCTCTGTTCGAATTTGAGTAGATCATATAATCTGCATCGTCTCGTGTATATAACCTCTCAGGACCATCTATTTTTACCACTAAATCCTTTAATAAGTTTATGATTTCTTTTTGTACACTTTCAGAAACATTTAATTCTATAAATTCATCATCGTTTATTTTTTCTACTCTAACAATTGGATTACTATTCAAATAGTCCTCCGAGATAAAGTCAGTAAATTTTTTGATATAAGAAAGCTGGATAATGATTGTAAAAATTAAGGTAATTACTGATATGGAAACAAAGATATACATCTTAATCTTAGGATCACTCAAAACTTCTCCTTCTTTGAAACCCAATTCACTCACCCCATATTTGAATTAAGTTATTTGGTATTTCCCTTACTAATTATAAGAATTCAACAAAAAGAACGTTAATCCTTTAGATTAACGTTCACCGTTTAACAGATATAGTTAATTATTTATGCAATGTCTTTACTTCTTCTTTCCATGATAATCGTGTCATGCCATTTTCCGTCTCTCATCGCAATCTTCTCTCTTATACCGACGATACGGAACCCCATTTTTTCATGTAAAGCTAAACTCGATTTATTGATAGCAAAAATAACGGATTCTAATGTCCAATAACCCTCTTTTTCACTTTCTTCAATCATTTTTTCCATTAGCGATGTCCCAACTCCTTTACCACGTGCCGATTCACTAATATAAACACTTATTTCCCCAACACCACGGTATACTTCCCGGATAGAAACTTGAGAAAGCGTAATCCAACCCACAACAATTCCATCTATTTCAGCAACAAAGCGTAATGTTGGATGATATTTCTTATTCCATACTTCTTTAGATGGAATATTCGTTTCAAATGTTGCACATTTCGTGGCTAATCCCTCGCCATAAATACTAAGTACTGCATCTAAATCAGATTCTACTAATTGACGAATGAACACAAAAATTCCCCCGCTCCCTTTGTATTAACAACAACCACTAATACCGCTACTACATACGCCTGTTTCAGGTAAAGTTAATTCAACTCGTTTTGCACTTTCTACATCTCCTGCTAAGTAAGAAGTGATGGAACGTATTTGTTCGTAGCCAGTTACCATTAAAAATGTTGGCGCACGACCATAGCTTTTTGAACCTACCACATATAAATTTTTCTCCGGTTGTCGTAATTCCGCTTCCCCATGTGGACGAACTGTTCCACAACTATGAACATTTGGATCAATTAACGGTGCTATAGAAGTCACACTTTCTGTTATTGGGTCAATGCTAAAACGTAACTCACTATTTATCGAATAATTTGGGCGACTACCAGTGTTCACAATTAGTCGGTCATATCCCTTTAAAGTAATCTCCTCTTCACTATAATTCCCTATAATAGAAATCGTTCCTTCATCTATTAGAGTAGAAATATAAAATGGTGTAATCACTTTTATTTTATCTTCTTCAACAAGCTGACGAATGCGAAGTCCAAGTGCTCCACGCTCAGGTAGTGCATCATTTTGTTCACCACCATACGCCTGTTCGATGCTATTCTTACGTAGAAACCATGTGATTTCAGTATCAGGAGCTTTTTCCTGTAATTTGACTAAATTTATTAGAGAATTGATAGCTGAATGTCCGCCCCCGATTACAGCAATTTTTTTATTTGCATAATCAGTTTGATGTGCTTCCACATCTGGAATATGGTAATCAATACGTGCTTTCATTGATTTTTCTTCCGGTAACCAAACTCCGTTTCCTTGAGCCGGGTTTGGATTTCCCCATGTACCTGTTGCATCTAACACAGCGCGAACTTCAACTGTTTTTATTTCCCCTTCTGATTGAACATAGAGGTAGAAGGATTGAGAATCCCGGTTCTTAGATTTCATTTTGTCATTCAATTTACGTGTAATCGCAATAATTTCGTGATTTGTATTAATAAATGGTTTTATCATTTCTAAGTTTGCAAGAGGAATAAGATATTGGTCAATCAACTCATTCCCTGTTGGAACAATTTCTTCATTTGGTTCTTGCCAATCTGTTTGTAAAAGTAAATGCTTTGCAGACTGATCAATATTATACTTCCATGGAGAAAACAATCTTACATGACCCCAAGTACGAATATTCGCTCCGACTTCGCTTCCTTTTTCGAACAGGATAAATGGTAAATTTTTTGTAGCTAGTTGTGCAGCTGCAGCAAGTCCAACAGGCCCCGCCCCTATAATAGCGATTGGTAAAGAAGATTCTGACGTAGAATAACTAGATGAAGTACTACAACATTCAGCCGGTTGATTTAAAATATTGAAAGTCATTTTCATAGTTAAATCCCTCCTAATATAAGTATTTACTTATATATTAATTAAAATAAATAGTAGCGCATGGCTACTTATTTATTTCTTTCCTAATTTGATTTAAAGCCAATTCAAACTGTTCTTTCGTGTAAGTTCCGTATTCTTCAATATTCCCGTTGAAGAATTGGTCTAGAACAATTGTGTACATCTCTTCGAAAGAGGATGTTCTCGACAATAAGATTAACTTCATATATGCGTAAAAAAATTCTTTACTCTTAACCCCAGAATGATGTACAAGCATTTTATGAATCACAAGTATTACATTGGTTTGGTGATTTTGTCTCTAATTGATCAATAATAGACTGAATTGCTGGTGTTTGCTCTTCTAAAATACGATAGTGTTTCCAAGTTCCCACCTTACGCGCCGTTACAATACCAGCTTCTTCAAGTTTTTTTAATTGTTGACTAACAGCAGGTTGAGAAAGTCCGAGAACATCCACTAGGTCACAAACACAAGTTTCGCCTGACTTTAAACAACTAAGTAAAGTTAGTCGATTCGCATCTGATACTGCCTTTAACTGTTTTTCAAGAAATTGAATGTCCATCCTCTTCACCTCATTCTCTTGTATAAGTATATGCTTATATAATAATATTCAATTCTAAAAATTACAACCATATTTGTTAAAATTTTCATTCGCCAGTTTCTGCAAACTTTTTAATACGAGAACCGATTTCATCACGGACTCTTTGAAAAACAGACCATTTTTCTTCATCTGTTCCTTGTACTTTTGCTGGATCATCAAAGCCCCAATGCACTCTTCTAACTTGAGGTGGTGTAACAGGACATTTATCTGCTGCGTCGCTACATAAAGTAACAACTAAATCAGCATTGTTCAAGGTTTCCATGTCAATGATGTCCGATGTCTGTTTTGAAATATCGATATCGATTTCTTTCATTGCTTTCACTGCATTCGGGTTTAGACCATGGGCTTCAATCCCTGCACTTTTCACATCCCAATCAGGAAGAAATTTTTTAGCCCATCCCTCTGCCATTTGGCTTCTGCAAGAATTACCTGTACATAGGAAGTAAATTGTTTTATGGGACATATTTGCTAGCTCCTTTTAGAAAATTAATAATGTTATATAAAGACCCACTAATGTAATAAATAAAATTGGTAATGTTAACACAATCCCCGTTTTGAAATAAGTTCCCCAAGAGATTTTAATACCCTTTTGAGATAACACATGTAACCATACTAGCGTGGCAAGTGATCCAATAGGTGTAATTTTCGGTCCTAAATCAGAACCAATTACATTCGCATAAATTAGTGCTTCTTTTACAACACCAGTTGTGCTTGTTTCTGCAATCGCTAATGCATCAATCATAACCGTAGGCAAATTGTTCATCACTGAAGATAAAAATGCTGCAATATAGCCCATTGCAATTGTCGCTGTAAACAAACCGTGATCTGCAAAGAATTGGATTACACTCGCAAGTGAACCCGTTAACCAAGCATTCCCCATTCCATATACAACAACGTACATTCCGATTGAGAAGAATACGATATTCCAAGGTGCTCCTTTTATTACTGACATTGTATTTACTACAGGACTTCTTCTCGCCATTAACACAAAGAAAATAGCAATAAGACCTACAACAAATGACACTGGAATATGAAGAAATTGACTAGTAAAATAACCGATTACTAATACGGATAATACAACCCAAGACAATCTAAACATTGCCTTATCCTTAATCGCCTCTTTTGGATTTTTCAATCTTGAAATATCATATTTTTTTGGAATGCTTTTGCTAAAATAAATGAGCAACACAATAATTGTGGCAGCTAATGAAAATATGTTTGGTAATACCATTCTTACTGCATATTCAGCAAATCCAATATTAAAGTAATCAGCAGAAATGATATTCACTAGATTACTAATTACAAACGGTAAAGAAGTTGTATCTGCAATAAACCCACTTGCCATAATAAATGGGAAAATCATTGCCTCTTTAAAATCTAAATGACGAACCATTGCCAACACAATTGGTGTTAAGATCAACGCAGCACCATCGTTTGCAAATAGTGCTGATACAATCGCTCCTAAAAAACTAATGTAAACAAACATTTTTACTCCATTACCATTAGCTGCTCTAGCCATATGTAATGCTGCCCATTCAAATAAACCAATTTCGTCTAAAATAAGTGAGATTAGAATGATTGCTACAAAAGCGAATGTGGCATTCCATGTAATGTCTACTACTTCTGATACATCTTGAAAATCAACTACACCTACAAGTAAAGCTAATAGTGCCCCACCACATGCAGTCCATCCGATATTTAGCCCCTTCGGCTGCCAAATAACGATGATTAATGTTAATAAAAAAATCAACGTTGCTAAAATCGCCATTTCAATAAATCCTTTCTCCAACTATGAAAATAAATTACACTACATTTATATATAACAATATACTTATATAAAACTGTTATAATAATATTCTACTTATTGATTTCTTTCAATACTTATTTATTCCAAAGTATAGTGAAAATCTAATTCATGTAAAAAAGCGTTATCCCCAATTTTTTGTAGGATAACGCTTATTAATTTATCTAGTGAATCGAATTTCTATATTACTCTTTAAATTTATTCTTCTGCTACATCATGTAGATCGGACTTATCGTTATATACTTTTTCGTCCAATTCTCCAGTGATTCTACCTGTTAATATACCTGAAGTCATACCGCCACTTACATTTAGTGCAGTACGTCCCATATCTATTAAAGGTTCAACAGAGATTAATAGAGCAACAATTGTGATTGGTAGATTCATGACAGATAGGACGATTAATGAAGCAAAAGTTGCTCCTCCCCCTACTCCTGCAACACCAAAAGAGCTAATCATAACAACTAAAATAAGTGTCACAAGGAATCCTGGATCTAAAGGATTTATTCCCACAGTTGGTGCAACCATTACTGCTAACATTGCTGGATAGATCCCCGCACAACCATTTTGACCAATTGTTACACTAAATGGTCCAACAAAGTTCGCAACAGCTGATGAAACACCGTATCCATCTGTTTGAGTTTTAATATTTAGTGGTAAAGAACTTGCACTTGAACGAGATGTAAATGCAAATGTTAATACCGGTAAGCCTTTTTTAACATAAGTAATAGGGTTTAATTTTGCAAAACTAATTAATAGTAAATGAACTAAGAACATAGCAATTAACGCTACATATGAAGCAATTACAAATTGACCTAAATTTAAAATAGCTTCATAATTCGTAGTTGCAGCAGCTTTTGTCATAATTGCTAAAATTCCATAAGGCGTTAATCGAATAATAAGAGTTACGATACGCATTGTAAGTGTGTACAATGTATCAACAAGATTTGAAAATTGTTCTGCTTGTTCTGGTTGTTTTCTTCGTACACCTAAAAACGCAAGACCGATAAATGCAGCAAAAATTACAACTGCAATTGTTGATGTTGAACGAGAACCTGTTAAATCAGCAAATGGATTTGTTGGTATGAAAGAAAGAATTTGATCTGGAATTGTTAGATTTTGTACTGTTGTTACACGTTCTTCAAGTTGTGTCATTCTATCATTTTCAGCATCTCCAGCTTCTAATTGAACTCCGTCTAATCCAAAGCCTAATGTAGCTGCGATCCCGATTAATGCAGCAATTCCCGTCGTAACAAGCAAAATACCAATACCAAAGAAACTAATTTTCCCAATATTTTTAGAAAGTTTAATCTTTGTAAATGCAGCAATAATGGAAATTAAAACTAATGGCATAACAACCATTTGTAGAAGTTTCGCATAGCCCGAACCTACAATATTAAACCATTGCATTGAAGTTGTTACAACTTCAGAAGTTGTTCCGTAAATAATATTTAAAATGATACCAAATAATAAACCTAAACCAAGACCTATTAATACACGAGTTGAAAATTTAACGTGCTTCTTTTGTAATGTGTATAAACCAATAATAAGTGCTAAAAGAATAACAATATTCAAAATTACAAGAAACGTAGTCATGATCTTCACTCTCCTTTATTTTGTTTTTAAATTTTTAACAAAAGTTATTATATCATATCAACCCTACTGGTAAAGTATGAATTTGATTTTTATAAAAAAATCTTCTGCCTTTGCAGAAGATCATACATTTATGAATTATTTTGTTTTCATATATTCCTTCCATGCAGTAATTCCACCCTCTAAAATAACAACATCATATTGTTTTTCAGATAAAATGTTCGCACACTTTGTAGCGGAATTTCCTGTAGTACAAGTTACGATGATTTCATTGTCTTTTGGTAATGAATGAAGATCCTCTTGTTGGGATTCCTCTAATTGAAAAATGTCCGCTTTATTAATGTTTAGACTTTCTACTGTTGAGCCTTCTATATGAAAATCATTATATTTTTCTGCAGCTCTTACATCTAAAACAATTAGTTTCTCTTGTAATTTTAATTTTTGATACAATTCTTCAGGTGTGATTGTTTTAACTGTCACGGGGTAAAGCCTCCCTAAATTATTAATTTCTCAAAAAGTTATCCACAATTCTGACTTTTCAACAACTTTATCCTCAGTTGCTCTACTTTTCCACATTATAAGTATATATTTTTCACATTAACATAAAAAAATTATCCACAAGTTAGTCCTTTACAAGTTAGAAAAACGATTGGTTCTAACTAAACCAATCGTCCCTTCATTATAGTAATTTTATAACCTAAATAATTTTTCATAACTTATTCAATCGCCAAGCAATAGATTGGTTCTGGATGATGCCCCTCTTCCACTTCTCCAGTTGGTTTAAAACCAACTCTTTCATAAATGCGGATGGCACGCTCATTATCATGTATAACGGATAAATAAATTTCCTTACATTGATGTGTATTAATCATATCTTCGACTATGGCATTTAAAACCGGAATCCCATAGCCTTTGCCTTGGAACTTATGACCAATCATCATGCTGACCAACTCATAACGACCGGTAGTTTTCATGAATCCATGTGATGTAAATCCAATCAATTCTTCACCATCATAGATAGCTTTGGCCGTTAAACCATAAACATGGCTCATTCCTAGAAAGAACGCATTTGAGCCAACCCATCTTTCATAGATTTGAATATATTTTTCTTGCACTTCATCAGATTTTAAATTAATTACTTCGAAAAAGTTTTGTTCAGTTACAGCTTTAAGTTGAATATTCATTTGTATCCCCTAACGTTAAATTAATATCTCAATCATCTTAATACTTAAATCCTTCTAAAACTTTTCTTTTATTCATACAAAGGTTAATAGATTTTACACGACTAAGATAATTAAGCGATACTTATTTACTTTCCATTTTGACAACCTCGCTACCAAACCAATGGATAAATCCACAACGTTTACATAGTAAAGTGGTTACTTCATCGTTTAGCCATTCCAAGTCTAAAAATGTTAATCCTCTTGTATTAAGCATTGCTTTTCCTTGTTCAAACTTGTTGTGTTTGCAATGGATACAGGAAACTTCTATTTCGCCCGCTTTGTATTCAGATCCAATTTCTTTCTCTTCTTTTTCCTTTTGCATTTCTTGTGCTATTTTTTCGCCTTCTAATCTCATTCTTTCTAACTCTTTCTTGCTGAACATCAAATTCCCCCTTACTGTTTTCTTCTTGAGACATTAATGAACTAGCATAACAATTAAATCGATAGCTTTACTTCTTTCTATATTTAGTTCTATAAAAAACGGCGCTAATCCTTTAGATTAACGCCTTATTTTTTTACTATTTAGATTCCGCTTTTAGTAATCCTCTAGATCAAAGGATTCATCTTTATTTTTAAAGTGTAGGTTATAGCCGATTAATTGATTGAGTGGGAACTTTTTGCTTGGAGTTATTTCAAGGAGATGGACATATAGATTTTTCCCTAGGGAAACTGTTTGTTTTCTCGTTCTTATTCTTATTTCGATACACTGATTTCCTTCATTTTTAAATTCAATTTTAAAACATTGTGCATTAATCAGATAATTTTTACTTGTAGCAATCCAAATATAGGCATGAGATTGGTCCACTCGGCGTATGATAGGACCTGATAATAGTGCAGGAAACTCAATTGAAGTCATCTTTTCCTTCACCCTCTTTTTTGACTTTCACTAAAAATATGCAAAAAGTCTAACGAGTGTGTTGGAAACTGGGAATTTAAAGAATATAGAACTAAGAGTCATTGAAAGAATATTTAATTTCTAAATTTCATTGTCGATTAATTCACTTTTTCTCTTCATTCGTCTATGATTAAATTGAACCATAATATGGAAAAAAGACGACTCTTGACTATAAAAATCGAGAATTGGAGGTGTATGTAATTGAGTAAAAAATACTCTATAGTATTTGCTTTGTTTATAGGCTTACTAATTGCTGGTGTATATCTATATTATCAAAACAATCCAAGTACACAAATTCGTACTGAAATTTCAACTGTAGATGAAAAGACATATGATTCAATCGGAGGTTTAGAACATGTTAATCATCCGGAGCAAGAAAATTTTAAGCAATTACTTTTTACATTTAAATTCAGCTATACAGATGATGTTGAAGAGTATCATTTTGAGTTGGACCAGGATTTTAGAAATTTACTAGGTGACGATATTTATTGGTTTGGAAACCAATATGAATTTGATACTCCTGAAACTCATGAATTTACACATGAAGAAAATATCGTCATTTATACAGGAGAAGTTTCTAACGATGAAATTAAGGATTTATTAAGTAAAGGAATCGTGACTTTATCTTGGAAAGAAAACGGCGAAGAAATTGTTAAAGAATATAACATTGGAGAGTCTGTCGTTTTTTTAAAATAAATAAAAAAAGCGTCAATCCACTATTCTCTGGATTAAACGCCACAACTACAATGGAAGCTACCTTCAGTTTCGGGAAATGTTTTTTCACAAATTTTTTGGCAGATGTTTTTAGTGAATCCCCTTTATAAAATTTAAATTCGGACCCATACTCTTCAAGTTGATGTGCCGTGTCGATATGTAGTACGATTTGCACTTGACCATCTTCATTTTTCAACTCTACTTTATTAAAATTAAAGGTATACTTTGTACACCACCTTAAATGTAGTAAGTATCCGACAAAAAGATTAATGTATAACGGTTTAGAATTTGATTTTCATTTCTCAAAAAAATACTGCAAGTATACCGTACAGTAAGGTCATAAATGTTGTTCATAGCTTAAACATTATTATTCAAATATTTTTCCTTAAACGTTGGACTTAGTTCACTCCATACGTCAAATTTATTGCCATCTAAGTCGCAAAATACAAAGTTTCTTCCTGAATGACCTCGATTTTCGATGTCCTCCACATTAATGTCATTCAACTTAAAGGTATTATGTAATGCCACTAACTCATCTAAACCATCTACTTCGAATGTTATAGAAAAACGCTCTATTCCATGATGATCAAGGAAGTTTGAAGATTGGTTTTCATATGCTTTTACGAGGAAGAAACTTTGATTGGCAAGATTAATAATTGCCTTGTCATCATCTTGATAATTTAACTGAGCCCCTAACTTATTAACGTACCATTGGGATGCGAGCTCCACATTGCTAACAGGTATATACGTTGTACCTACTCTCATTAATTTTCCGTACATAAATTGCTCCCTTTCTATTAATCTTTTGGATTTATAATTCCATAATAAACTAGACTTTCATAACGATTTTCTTTTATGACATGGTCTATTAGGATTCCCTCTTGTTTCATGCCCAACTTTTCCAACACCCTACCTGAAGCTTGGTTTGAACTAAAATAACGTGCAAATACTTTATGCATTTTTTTGATTTCAAATGCAAATTCGATCATTGCTTTTGCTGCCTCAGTTGCATAGCCATTTCCCCAATATACTTCACCAACCCAATAGGCTATTTCACCATGATTTGAACTTTGATTATTAGAGAGTGCGATTGCCCCGTATAATTCCCCTGTTTCCTTATTTGTTATAGCCATTTCGTATGCTTTGTTCTCATTAAAATTTTGCTTGTGTCTTTGAATCCATGTTAGAGCATCTTCAATACTATAGGGATATGGTAGATATAACGTGCTTTTATAGATATTGTAGTTATTACATAGTGTCGCAACTGTTTCTGCATCGGATTGCTCGAATAGCCTTAGTTTTAGTCTATCTGTTGTGATAGTTTTTTCCTGATGATTATATTGCATGTGTAATCCCCCTACTGCTGTTGTAGCGAACTAAATGTTTCTTAAACTCCCGATTGGAGAAATTCAATCTTGTCTATATTTTCATTGATTACCCCGGTCTCAACATAACTTCTAACCAACTGCCACTTACTGGTTGATGGATCTTGTTTAAATGTTTCGAAAAATAGATTGGAAGTACCTATACTATTACCATTTATCATAATTGTTGCAGATAAGATGACTAGATTTTCACCAGCTTTTAATGGCATGATTGCAATTTCTTTTACATTCCATTCAGCTTTATTTTCCGTCACATAGTTAAAACCCTGTTCCCATCCCTGAATGGACTCTTCATATCCAAAGTCTACAATTTCCCCTTTTGATGTTTCTCTACACATGTAGTCAGTGGATAAAAATTCCTTTAACTCAGCCAGTGAAGAACTTCTCCAACTTTCTAAATAGGAATTTAGAGATACTCTAAATGTCTCCTCCATATAAAAACCCCCTGTTCCATTTATTACTAATTTCAACAATGATTATGGCAAACCCTTTAAAATTCGAATTATTAAATAAACAAAAAAACAGACCCTTAAATTCATTAAGGACCTGTAATATTCATTTCACTCTTTTCATACCAGACTTTGCTGATAAATTTAAGGAGGTAACAGAATGTTTTTTATTTCCATGGATTATTTGAGAAATTGACTTTAATTCTTTTAATCCATAGCTTTTCTATCTGATTATATACTATTTGATATAATCAAGGTCAATATCAAATACACAACAATTCCCCTATTAAATACTCCTTTATTCTCATTTTTCCATTTTACTTTTATCGCTATTTTTGTGTATAAAAAGCGTTACCCTATAGGATAACGCTTAATATAGATTGCGAATAATCATGAGCTCTCATTTACTATCTATGATAAGCCTCTGTTCTCGCATCTTTATAGGCACTAATATATAAACAAATTGCTGTAATTGCATGGAAGAACCAACCGACAATTGGAATAAATGCAATAATACTTGTTACGATACCTAAAATACTTGGGGCTACTGAAGTTCGATTAGAAATTGCAATGGCAGCTGTTATTATATGCAATATTAATCCAAGGGTTAATAGTTGCCATCCACTTAAAATTACAAGTAACCCACCAAAAAATGGAATGGCTAAAACAGCTTCGAACGTCCCAGTAATTCCCTTAGCAAAACTAGACCATTTCATTATTTCACGCCCCTTTTAATTCTTCTATTATCTTTTACGATTGAAAGTCAAAAAAGATTCAATCATTCGTATGTAAAGAATACCTTTATTCTTTCAAATTAAAGGATTTTTATTTTTTAGCCCTTAGTATAGGTAGTCGAATTATGTAAATACTTCAATTAATACTATTTATATTCAATAAAGAGGTGTTGATATGGATTTTCCTACGATTTATACAAGTATTTGGGATGTTCTAATTGCAGTACCCTTTATCATGATCTTAACTCAATTATTAAAAAAGCTTTTACATATTAAATCTGTATTTATACCGACTTTAGCCATTGTATTAGGACTGTTGTTATCCATATTTATTAGCCATAGCTATAATGTATTTGCTGGAATGGTTATGGGGTGGTTTTATGGTTATGGAGCTATAGGAAGTTATGCTTCACTTAAAACATCCATCAACGCATTAAGAAAACGAAAGATTTTGGTACACCAAATAGCCGAATTTCCCACAAAAATCTTCAAAGTAAAGTAACTACATCTTCTTTAAATGAACTAAAAATTCACTATCACATAAAATAAGAGTGAATATGGAAAAAAGGATGATGTAACCATTTATCTCATAAGCTATTTATTCAAAAAAGGATCGGGTACTTCAACTGATGGTGATAAAAAACCACCTAGCTTTGACGATGAGTTTGGGGAAATTGACCGTTGGGAAGATGACGGTGGTAGATATGAACGTGCTAGGTTAATACGTTTTACTGGTTATTTCGATTCAGCTTATGATAAATTTTAACTAATAAAAGGGAGACAGGTCGTCTCCCTTTTATTTATCAAAAGAACATTACTCTTCATCTCCGACATAATCTTTGTTAAACCAGAGCTGCTCTTTGTCATCCACATCGCCATTATAATTAATAAAAATTTCTTCTCCCGCTTTTATATCTTTATATGCGAAGAAGTCAAATGTGTGATTGTCAAAATTGATATCATACGTTGCATTCGGTTCATAAGAATGGTTAAACAACATACCATACCCAAGAAGGATAGCTGTGTGATTAATGCCATACTCAAATGCATAATCAGCAAGTAATGTTTTTTCAATATGTTGATGCTGTTCATTTGGATATGCAATAACAGGGGCTTCATGGATAAGCTCCCCTTTTTTTATATCACGTGTTGCAAATACGCCTCGATTAAATTCGCCATCGCTTATTGTAGATGTTCTTACTTCGATCATGTTGTTTCTCCTACTTACTTTTAATGTTTGAATATAACTTTAACATTAAAATGAATACAAGGCATGTTTTTATACATTATTAATAAAAATTATTTTTCCAATACAAAATTAATTTATAGAGATACCTTCTCTTTATTAATATCATTTATGACATTACGTATTTCCGGTGTTGCCTTTAGCACTCCATAAACTTTTAAGGAATTAATTGTTTTTATGGCTAATTCTTTGTCAATATCATCTGCTAAAACAAGCATTCCTAGTACTTTAATGTCCAGTACTTTATTTTGTGTTAGCACTTCTTCAAGCAAATGTTTATTGAAATAGCTAATACCAACTGCAAATGCTTTTTCTTTAATGAGAGGTTCAACAATAATTGAGTACGTTGATAATTGATGTCTAATTGCAGCCTTTATAAAATCGGTACGATTTGAATAAAACCCTTGCTCTACTAATAGATCCACTTTTCCTAAATCAACAACATTCATATTAATCGTAATCTTTTCTGTTTCCGCCATTACATATCCCTCCCATTTCCCTTTTAGAAAATATATGTAAGCGTTACCATCCTTATACCATCTAGTTGGATGGTTAATGAAATAAAAAACAAGTATTAATCTTATTGGATTAATACTTGCAAATGATGTTAATTTACTTTGAGGAGTTTTTCATATATTTACCTGACCAATTTAGTGCCGCACAAAAATAAAGGATTACAGCATAAATACAAACACCAACTAAATAATAAATATCATCTACCTTGGGAAGCTTTGTAAATTCTGACTCTCCATGAGCTTTAATATATGTTGTAGTTGAGTAAAAATAAAATCCAAAATAGGTAATCGTAGATATTAACAATATTCCAGTGAGAATCGCCTTCTTATGTAAAACAACTTTAATTAAGCTTTTCTTAAAAGCTTGCGAAAATGTTATTATCGTTTGATCTTTGGTATCTGCACTTACATTCTGATTAAATGGCGTTAAGAAATAAATCATTAACGAACCCCAGACAAGTCCAAAAATAATAATTTCATGTAATTGCACCGAAAACTCCCCCTACCTCATATTTCAAAAATACAAAATACACCTAAACCTAACTTCGACAAATTAAGGTAAATTACCTTCTGAATAAATCCAACATTTTGTCGCAAATTAAGTAAGACTCTGTCAATCATTTTAGGAGGCGAACACTCGATGGCTAAGAAAAGTAAAACGAGCTTTAGAAAAATGAAGAAGCCGAAGAAAGATATTAATCATCGTGAAGAATACTCGAAAGAGTTTAACCAAGTGATTCATAACAATCCTCCACTAGAAGTGAGAAAGCACAGAGGAACTTAAGAAAAATCCTTAGTCCCATTCTCTGAATAGGACTAAGGATTTTTCATCTATAAACACTATCACATGTTCCAGGTGCTGGTTCGTAGAAACAATGATTTTTAAACTGTCCTGTAAAGGGTTGGCCGTACCAAGTTGGAGGACAAGGCCCATATGGATTAAAATACCAAAGAGCATATTTCGCTGGATGTTGTCTCCAATACTCCAAAACTTGTCTTGCTAATCTCTGTTCATTTGGTCTTGCTGGATTATAAAATAAATTCCCTTTTTGTACAGCTTCAAAAGAATAGTTACTACCTTGTACTTGGAAAATGACGTCTTCGATTGTTCTAACGTCTCTAAAATCTAAGCAATCGGCAATTGCACGATTAACAATGACATTTCCAACATATAACATCCCTTGGTTTCCTTCGCCTTCTGCTTCCGCTCGCATCATTCTTGCGATTAAGTCAACATCCTTATCCCGGTATTTCACTCTTGCCATTTTCTCACCCCAACTATATTGTATGAAGAATAGCCTACTTTGATATCAAAGTTTGTCGAATAAATTATTTTCTAAGTTTAAGAACTCTTAAATTAGTTGGTTTAAGTGGCAACATGTATAGTTTTGTCCCAATCGCAAAAACTTTTATAGAGGAGTGATTCGATTGGATAAAAAAGAAAAGTACCTTACTACAGCACCTGAAGAACCAAAAGTAACGATTGAAAATGATTCGCGCTATCCAAATTTAAAAAGTGTACCTGGGAATTCTGTAGATGAATATAACGAATTGAAAGAAGCAAATGTAATTTTTGCTGAAAAAGAGATACAACAACAAAATGAGAATCTATAATGTTGTTCAAGCCTAACATGAATATTACCCTTATAAATACTCCAACGAACAAAAAAAGAGGAACCCTTTTGTTAAAGGATTCCTCTTTTTATTGTGAAAATTAAAGTTTTACGATGTTTGTAGCTTGTGGTCCACGTTGACCTTGTTCAACTTCAAATTCAACTTTTTGACCTTCTTCTAAAGATTTGAAACCTTCTCCTTGGATCGCTGAGAAGTGAGCGAATACGTCTGATCCACCTTCAACCTCGATGAATCCAAAACCTTTTTCTGCGTTAAACCATTTTACTGTACCTTGTGTCATTTAAATGACCTCCATTAAGTTAAATTTAATATATAAGCTTTTTAAAATAAAAAAATTCACATATTACAAAAAGTACCGAACAACACGATTACTCTTTGTAATAGGTGAATTCAAGCTTTTTCCATATAGGACTTATTAATTTCATTATATACTTATATTATATATTTGTCTAATCCATTTTATTCATCTTTTTCGGATTTTTAACAAGTTGCGCTAATTTCTCTACAATAGAAATCAGCACATTTGTTATTTAATCCAATTAACGCGAAGCTTTTGGCGGTTGACAAACCTCACATTTACGTTGGTGATTATCTTTAAATTTCTTAAATGTTTTTTCAAAGTTATTACCACATGAACATTTGAATAATAATTTTTGAGAGAAACCATGATATTCAGTTGTTAGTAATTTACTCTCAGAATTGTTCTCTACAAATTTTCTAATCTCATCGATTGTCCATCGTTTATTCATTTATTTACACCTCCAATTACACTTAGCGAAGGCTAATTATAACATGTTCTACCGGTTTTACGATGCTTTTACTACCAAATAACAAATTAAGCAAGAAAAGCTAGTGATTGTTGGATCATCTTTATTATTTGTATTGATTAAATAATTTATCCAAGTAGATCAAACCGTTGCATGAACAAAATAGCGTGAATGAGTAATTGGCAAACCATCTTCTGTTGCATTTCGTTCGAAAAAATATCGTCGGGTCGATTAATGGCACTTACATCACTCCTTAAACTTTTAATCACTTAACTTTGTACTTTTAATAATTAGTGTTGTAGGTAAGAATTGCACTTTTTCATAACTATACCAACGGTTGGAATGTTTCTCTACGTCTAATTCAGTTGTAACTACTTCCTCCACCACTCTCTCCACTTTAAAGCCATTGTTAACTAATGTATTAATATAAGTGCTTACTTTTAATTGCTGCATAATTGCTGTATGGCTCCAACCTTCATGATTGTATGGCCCTTCTTCATGGTAAGATTTATTGAAAGTAAGTGTGTTATTTTCATTTTTCACCCGACTATACAATGGGTGTTCCCAACTGAAAATAAAGCTTCCACCTTTTTTAAGATATCGATGTACGTTTTTTATTGTCTGATCAAGGTTGGTTGTCCATCCTAATGCGAAAATAGAGTAAACCATATCAAAGTAGTCGGCTGGTAATCCTGGATCGTCTTCCATTGGGGATTCAAACAGTTGGACAGGCTTTGCAGAATCGCTAAGTAAATCCCGCGCTGCCTCCAGTTGTTTACTAGATAAATCTAATCCCCATAATTCTGCCGCGTGTTCTTGTTCCATATATTTCAATGAATGCCCACTACCGCACCCTATCTCTAAAACTTTTAAGTTAGTTACATCACCTAGTAAATTAAGGTCATCCTCCCTTGGCGCAAATGGGCCATATTCAGGCAGTGGATTTCTACCATAAAAGCGATGTGCCACCTCATCCCAGCATTGTTTATTAATTGAAAGTGTATTGATATTCATATGAAAACCTCCTATGTATATTGCATTACGTACGATTGATCGTTACTTTTTCAGGTTCATTTTTCTCTACATTCCATATGGTTTGAATTTCAAATGTCCCAGGTTCGAAAAATAAATCAAATCGGATTCTAATATCGTCTTGCATTGGTAATTTTTTCGCTTCATTTATTTCCACCCAATGTAACTCGCCTTCCGGAGGGTTTTCTAATAATTCGCCGCTAAAATCTTTTGTCCAATAGTTCAACATTATGTAACGTTTGTTTTCCGTTGAGTTAATAAATTCAGAAAATCCTTTGAATACAAGATTACTAACTTCCAGACCAGTTTCTTCTTTTACCTCTCGAATTGCTCCTTCTACAAAACTCTCTGGAAATTCTACTTTCCCACCAGGAGGTATAAACCCTTTAAAATCATCGTGTTGTCTGTTAATTAACAAGATTTTGTCTCCATCTTGAATCATCACAACAGTCCAAAATTTATATGTAATTTCTTGCGTCATCCCGAAGCTCCTCTATGTTTTATATCTCTATATACGATAAATTTTTTAGTGCTACTTAACAATAAATACTACATTTCCTTCTAAATCCCTTTATATTGTTCATAACATGAATAAACAATTTAGTTCTATGTAATGGTTTACAACTAACTTTGTGCCCACTTTTGCCCATTTATCATACAATAGTGAAAACATTAGTCTTTGCTTGTTATTACCTATTAATTTCACTACGAAAATTTTGGATTAATGCAATATATTGAGTATCTCCTAATCCATACTCTTTAAACTGATCTAGTAAGCTACGCACAAGTTCATTTTCAGGAGTGTTTATGTGCTCTCGAATATAAATTTGAAGGTCGCTATCAGGATTTAAATAGTTTAAATAGAGCTCAACTCCCTTTTTCAATGGTGGAGAGGTAATTTCACTAGGCATTAATTTTTGAATCAAAACTTGCTTATAAAGCGCTGCATAGTCATTTGCTTTAAGTGTGTATTTCTCAATAGGTGTGAAAAAATCATCCACAATATGAAGTGTTATTATACCTTTGTGTTGATTTTGATCTAACCAAGCTAGAATTGTTAAAATGTTCATTTGGCAAAACATATCAGAATCAAACCAAAGTTCCAAGTTTGTGAATTCACCGTTTAATAAAGGTTCCAGCGGTTTTAATGTGATGTCTGCATATTGTTGTATTGTAACGTGATGTACTTCCGCGCGTTTTTCGATAAAGTCATTCGAAAAAATATTTTCTGTCGTCTTTCCATAACACATAGCTTCATTAAAAGGGATCATCATCTCCCCATCTAGAAAGCCGGTTTTTTTGAAGTGATCAAACATCGATTGACCGTTTAGGATATGTAATGTTTGGTTTTGCAAAGGAAATCCTCCTTAATGAGTTATTTATAAGTCATGAGAAATTTACCAATACAACGTGCGATGGCCCACGTTTTTCTGAAAACGCACGATATGATAAAATGAATGATACCCTTTGAATAGGAGTTGATCACCATTTTTATATCAGTCTGGTTTTTCTCTATTTTCGTTTTATATATTATTAATCTCTATTTTATATTCAAAAAGGATATAAATCGTCTTAACATTTGGAAGAGTATCATTATACTTTTAAATGTTGCTGCACTTATTTATAGTGGGATGTTATTATATTACTTTACTGTTATTTTTCTTATGGTTAATAATGATATTTTCTCGATATTCCAAAATACATTTAAAGTTAATATCATCTATTTCGGATTACTATTTTTCTTTATCATTCTTAATATTGTGTTATCTGTATTCGTCATTCGGAAGAAACAGAATAATACACACGTACCGAAAGCTTAATATACTACACCTCTAATTCACTGGGATTAGAGGTGTTTTTAATTAATAAAGCGCCTCTACTAGTAGAGTAGAAACGCTCATTGATTTAACGATATTGATTGTGAATTGGATTGAATAAATCATCTTCTGCTTTTCGAACTAGTGAGAAGTGATCCACATTATCATGACCGTGAAGGACTCGGTTATGGTGTTGAATAATTTGTTCTGCAGACAGTACACTAGAATCCGATGTTGAATGGCCATCCCCTACAAGCGTTACATCAAATTTGTTCACTGTTGCAGCTCTTACCGCTGTATCAATACAATATTCTGTCTTGCAGCCCATTACAACAAGATGTTCAATATTATTCTTATTTAAATGGTCTAGTAATGGTGTTCCATAAAACGAATTCGTCGCCGTTTTATTAAAAACAACAGCCTCTTCAGGTACATTGATATCTGGATGTACTTGAAAGTCTGGACCTTCCCCACCACCTATTTCTGTATCTCGAATAAAGATAATCGGAATATTTTGACCTAGTGCGTCTTGAATGACTTTATTAATATTATTTATTAATCTCTCTTTCTCGAAAACTCCAGTTTCGTATGCCCCATCTCCATCAATAATCCCTCGTTGCGCGTCAATTACTAGTAATGCTTGTTTCAACTTACTTCCCCCTTGTTTTTCTTTATTCCTTTTTTGAATAAGCTCGGTATTAACTGTATCCACAATTAATAAAACCAGCCCAATATTTAATGCGTAGTCCGCAATATTGAGTATTCCATTATTCGTTCCAATTGTGATAAAGTCAGTTACTTGGTTAAACAGAATTCGGTCAATGGCATTACCGATTGCCCCACCTGCAAGGAGACCAGCACCAATTTCAAGTAGCCATCTTTTCCCTTCTCTTTTTCGATAATATAGAAGAAAACCCACTACAAAAATTGCCAATGGTACAAACCAACGACCATATCCTTGAAACGAGCTAAAAGCAGCACCGCTATTTTCCAAGTGGGTGATATACATTGGTGTATTCCCTATTTGAAAATATTCACCAATTGCAACATTCATTCGAATCCATATTTTTGTTAGTTGATCTATGATGATAATGAGTATTGCTAAAGAATAAAACATCTAAATGATTTCCTTCCCCATCAAACAGAAAATACATGAATAATTTGCACACTCTCACTTTATCAAATAAAAGAATTTTTAGTGGATAAAGAGTCTTGTGCTCAAAAAAGATTAATTTCCTTTTATCCATATCGCTTTTGTATAAGCGATTTTCATCGTTGCTCTTTCCATATTATTTTGACTAACAGATCCAAATTTAGCTTGTCCTACTATTAGATTATTTTCATTGTGAATTGCCTCTATCATTCGCTGTTGAATTAAAGCACTTTGAATGCCCTTGTTTCTCTCATCTGGAAGAGTCGTAGCAGCTGCAAGTGTCGCGACTTGATCTTTTTCAAATAATACCCCAATTCCTACTGGTCGCTCCCCAATCATTGCAAGGTAAAACGTCCACTGAGGATTAGAATAAAGAATCTTATTATTTGCAGCTACCCCTCCTGCAAGAAAATCAGGCATTTGAAAACCTTTCGTATAAATTTCACCGAACAGGTCAAATTCATTTTCATTTAATTTTCGTATTGTAATATCAGAATCCAATTGTGGATTTAGGCAATCTTCCATAGATAAATGCTTATACAGTGTAGTATGAAAATCAATTTGATAAAATCCTAGTTTATTTAAATATGTAAGTAATTCTTTAGAAGTATTGGCTGGGGTTAATTCAAATAATATAGGAATATTTTTTTGGTCAAAGTAATCTATTATCGCTTCTACATATGGCTCATCTCCAGCTCTTAATCCTTTCACTGTGTTAAAAGATGGACCGGGTATGTTTTTTGCTGAGAAAGCTGTTGCGTGTCCAAAAGTTTGAATTTCGATTCCCATTGGATTTTCTTTGATGTTCTGAATTGCAGTAAGTCTTGAAGTGAGCATATCAATTTCGGCTTGTTCCAATGTACGAGCAAGATTAATATTTACAACAGTTGTCATACATTCACTTCCTATCATTTAGAGTTTCATCTTGGCAAAGGGCTTAAGTGTTCGTGAATCAATAACCATCTGTCTGATTCATTTACAAATACATTCGTTGCTCGTCCTTTTCCACTTGCATACGTTCCATCGATATATCCTTCGTAGAAATAGGTATAGACACAAGATGCAGAGTGACTATTTTGAAATAACCAAGTGACATCGTGAGCTTCGTAGTTTTCATCTTTTATCTTTGCCCAAGTATTTTCAAAGAATTGTTGAATCTCTTGATGACCTTTGCAAGTATGATTAGTGAAGTAATACACTGCATCTGGATGGATTAATTTTCTTACTTCGTTAAAGTCATGTGTATTCGTTGCTTGAATATAGCTATTTAATATATCCACAATGATGGTCTCCTTAACTTTTCCTTGCTTTAATCACAATAAAAGCTGGTCTGCGTTGTTCTTGGATTAATAATGGAACTTTTTCTAATCCTTCTGGCGTTGATTGGGGTTCAATTATTTTTTCGATGACTAAACCTTTTTCCACTAATGTATTAATTAATGTTGATAAAGTTCTGTGATATATAATAACCCCATCTACTAACCAATGAAATTCGCGTTTTCCTTCTTCTTGATAATCGTCAATTGCCCAATGTAGCGGATTCCCCTCTTCATCTCGAATCCAGTTTTTCATTTGTCTATTAAATTGTTTTCGAGCAGTTGATATAGGGTGTTCCGTAGAGAAAATTAATTGCCCGTTATCTTTTAATAAACCATAAACTTTTTCGATCAGTTTTCCGTAATCCTCAACGTAATGGAATACCAAGGAGCTGATGATTAAATCGAATGTTTGATCACCCAGTTCCAAATCTTCAATAGGTGCACAAATGTATTCTACTTTCTCATGAGGATGATCTGTTTTCGCTTTATTGATCATATTGCTTGATATGTCTACACCGATGACCTTAGTTGCCCCATTTTCAGCACAGTATTTAGCGTTAGCTCCTATACCACAACCTATATCTAATACCGTTTTCCCCTCCAGATCAGGTAATAGCGATTTAATAGCAGGTTGTTCGACAAAGTCATTAATAGTAAGACCTGTTTCTCGTTTTGTTGAATACCCTTCAAAGAAAATCGGATTGTCATAAATGTTTTGTTTCAAATTAATACCTCCCATAGTAGATGAAACTCGTAAACTAACTAAACCCGATCACTCGGCTGCATTCCCTCTTCTTCTATCTCCACAAACCAAGAAAGAATCGTCGTACTATCCAAAACACCGTTTTTCTTAATGTCTTCCAATAAATATCGAACTCCTTGTTCATTTGTTTGATTTTGGAATGGTTTGAAAATTTCAATCGGTTGATCATAATTTACATTTGGACATTCAACAAGTCCGTCTGTTGTTAGAAAGATGTGATTTTGACCTTTTCTTAGTTCTTTTATGCCCGTGCTGTAGCTTGGTACTTCTAGGCTGCTCTTACGCGTTCATCATCAATTGCGACTTTCAGTATGAGATCCATCATTTCACGCTTTGTACGAATAGCAATCCCCCCATAACTTCAAAATTTTCAAGGGTTTTCTTTTAATCGATAAATAAAACCATAAAATCTTCATCATAATATTGGCCGTTATCTTTTAGCGCATTTGGTTCAACTCCATAGGATTTAAATCCAAGAGATTCATATAGCTTTTTCGCACTAAGGTTTGAAGAAACTACCGATAGATGAATTTGTTCTACCCCTTCCATCTTTTTAGCGCGATCAATCATATCGATAAGAATCGCTCTCCCCACTCCACGACCGCGCATTTCCGGTGCAACGTACATACCATAAATATTCCCTTTATGTATTACCTTTTGGTCAGTTTCACGTACAAATCTTGCAAAACCTACTAGATTACCGTAGTCATATGCCCCTAATACAAACTTCTCATTTGTTGGCTGAATTCGTTCTTTTACATAGTCCAATGTGAAAGCTACTTCTTTATCATAAGTCGAACCGAAACTTTCTGGATTAGTTTGTAGTGCTCTTAATCTTAGTTGTTGGTATTCTGGAGCATTTGTTTCAGTTAATATTTTTATTTCCATGTAATTCTCCTTTTCTATCAATACCACTATTTATCTACTTTTGATTTCTTAAGAATATGATTTTCAAAATCCATACTACGTTTTTATTTCTACTATGCTCATCATATATCCTTTCCTCTCATAAGAATAATATGGGAAAAGTTAAAGTCGTAAATGAGCAACTACAATGTACGTTACTTTTAGATAAAAGGAGCATCTTTTTGAAAGCATTTAGGCCATATAAGAATTATCTTATTGAACTAGCCATTAAAATACCTTGGATTTTCATTGGAGCGATGATGGCAGCTGTCAGCCTTGAAGTTATATTAATCCCCCATGGGTTAATCGATGGAGGTATTACAGGCGTTTCCATGATGCTTTCTGGGATCGGTGGATTTCCATTAAGCGTATTGTTGTTTCTTTTAAATATTCCATTTTTACTTTTAGGGTTGAAGTTTTTAGGTAAGCGATTTGCATTTTCAGCTTCTTTTGGCATTATTGCGTTAGCAATCTCTACTGGATTATTAGAGAGGAAATCCCCATTCCTAGAAGGAAACACAATTTTAATTTTAATTATTGGCGGTATCTTACTTGGAATGGGTATTGGAATCGTTATTCGGAATGGTGGCGTATTAGATGGGACAGACGTTCTTGCACTATTAATTTCTAAAAAAACTCGTTTAACGATTGGGGAAGCTATTTTCGTTATTAATATTTTCATCTTTTTGTTAGCGTTATTATTATTTGGTTGGAAAGGTGCAGTGATCTCAATTATTACATATTTTATTGCTGTAACCGTGGTGGATATGGTAAGAGTTAACGAATAATTTTTATCGAATTTTGTAATTATTCAAACTTTTGGAAATTTAGTTGTGCCACACAATTTAAACTATGGTATATTATAGTAAAATCGTCTATTTC
This sequence comes from Ureibacillus sp. MALMAid1270, assembly GCF_049202975.1. Taxonomy (NCBI): domain Bacteria; kingdom Bacillati; phylum Bacillota; class Bacilli; order Caryophanales; family Caryophanaceae; genus Ureibacillus; species Ureibacillus sp. MALMAid1270. The sequence continues at coordinate 24,087 of NZ_JBMIRP010000028.1, forward strand.
CTGAAGGTTTGGAGGTACCAAATATGAGCGTGTTAAGAGCAAGGATGAGCCATCCTGCTTGGGTAGTTGTTGGGGTACTTATGCTGATTGCCGGACCATTTATCGCAATATTAGCACCGGTTGTTTTAACAGTGACAAGTCACCAACATAGGTCACGAATCGCTTATGTTCCACTACCAACTGCATTTAATTATTACCTAAGCGCATTTGCTTTCTGTAGTCTGTTATTAATATGTGTCTATTTTATTCGTAAAACATTATTAAAAATCACTCTTGCAATTGTAGCTACTTCCTTATTTTTATTGTTATTTTTCACTGCAGCAAATCAGTACCATTATTTCGATCGTGAGTATATTGAAGTTGGTGGTGTTCTAGATGCAAAGCAATATAGTTGGAGTGAGGTTGAAGAGGCAACGATTGTAGTCGACATGGATGATTATAGAACCATGTATTTGAAAATGAATGATTCTGAGCAAATCGAAATTTTACTAGCTGGTGTTGTCAATAGTAAAGCGGAAATGTCCATTAGAAACCGTCTAATTGAAAACAAAGTGGAAGTTAAATACGCGCGATAGAGGAGTAGTCAGAATATCTTTTGACTTACTCCTTTTTAAGTAGGTAATACCATTTGTAGAGTCAATGCTTGGCAGATGAAAATCATTTAGGATTCATCCCCCTACTATTCTAAAAGATAAATATTTTTATAGTCCTGATTCGAAGTCAATCACATATTAAATGTTTGTTTTACATAGGAATATTTTTCATTCTGTAATCGTAATCTAGTCCAACAAAAGCTCGGGAGATGATTGTATGGAAACCAATCTAACTAGAAGGTTTTTGCAATTTGCTAAAAAAGAGTGCGAGAATTCTAGTCCACTATACGAATTCCTTTCTTATCAAATTGCGGAAGACTCTGTTTTACAAAAGCTCGCTTCTCAAATACCTGTTGAACAACCAATACCGAATTTATTTTTTGCGAGTGTACAGTATTTATTAATGCAACAAGAAGATGCATTGAAATCTTACTACCCTACTTTTACTGATTCACCACTTCCTATTAAAGAATCATATGCACCATTTAAAGAGTTTGTTATAAACAATCAGGAATCCTTACTAGAACTATTTAGTACAAAATTAGTTCAGACAAATGAAGTACGCCGTTGTTCTTACCTGTACCCTATGTTTACAGAGATTTATAAGAAGCATGGAAAGCCACTTGCCTTAATTGAGATAGGGACAAGTGCAGGGCTGCAGCTTGGGGTCGATCAATATAATTATTTGTACAACGAAGACATTGAAGTTACTAACTCACCTTTCGCATTAAGGATAGAATCGAAAAATTTAGGAGATCCCCTGCCTGACTCTATATATTCTTCACCTATTGTGAAAACGAGAATTGGAGCAGATTTAAACCCTATTAATTTAAAAGATGAAAATGAACTAAAATGGCTTCAAGCGTTGATTTGGCCAGAGCATCATGAACGACGAGAGATGTTAACACAAGCTGCGAAAGTCATTAATGATTTAGTTATTGAATTTGTACGTGGAGATGCTATTGCACATTTAGAGGACCTCTGTGCTTCGATTAGTGAAGAAGAGCAAATTGTAGTGTTTCATACCCATGTGGCAAATCAAATTCCACGACAAGGACGAGAAGAGTTAATCGCAAAACTTGTTTCGGTAAGCAAATGGCGTCCAATATACCACTGCTATAACAATATGTTTGATGCAAAATTACATCAAGATTACTTAGTGGATGGGAACATGGTGGAAATAAGAGTGATGGAGCCAGCTGATGGCCATGAAAGGTGGTTTAGTTGGGTAAAATAACTTGGTGAAACATTGAACGAACGGAAAAGTCGATTCCCTCTAACTTTGTGGAATCGACTTTTTATTTTACGAAATTACAAGTTCACCTTGTAAAGTAAGTTACAAGTGGGATTGCCCAAGAGATAAAACATACAAACACGAGTATGACGACTAAATTAAAAAAAGAGAAGGCAAAAATGGTGAAGGCTGTGAAAAGCAATGATAATACAAAACTCCACACTACCCATCTTTTCATGCTAACCATTGCTTGAATCGTTATAAAAACAACTGTAAGTATAATCGGCCGCCAATATGTAATAAAACATATAAGCATACTAGCGTCTCTTTTTTATACCATTATAACGAGTCTTAAAATACATGACTACTAAAATGTGGAATCTTAAGGATGCTTTTTCAACACTATCTGTCGTCTTTATCATCGTATTTTTCCATCAATTAACTGAATTCAGCTCTTGGTCAAAAATTCATGAAATCATACGTTTACATCTAGCTAATAAAATAATACCCCAATGGCTTAATAATTCCATTAGGGTTTTTTAAGTAAATATGAATATGTGATTTATTTTCCTTGTGCAACCGTATTTAAGCACCAAGTAAAGTTATCCCAAGCAGAGTGCCAACCACTGAAAATTTCTGATGAATCATCCCAGCGAACATCGAATTTCTTTTGGCCATCCACATCGATTAAATATAATGCAAGGGTTTCATCTTGTTTTGAAACCGCAAGTTTCATACCATTTTGTAATTCTTCTTCAGTAAATGGAACGTCAGAAACTGAGCGTACCTGTGCTTGTTCAAATACTTGTCTGTTAATAATTTTGTAATTCATAAGAAACCCCCATTAAAAACTTCGATTCATTTTTCTTCCATATCTAAATGTACGATATTGGTCTATAAAAGTATATCCTATATTTAATCATCAAATAAAACTTTTGAAAAATGAATTTTTTAAGAAAATAGAAAATAATATATTTTTGTGAATCATTTCTTAAATCGACACTTATTTGTTGAAATTATTTTGACCTAAATCATCTTATTGATACAGAAAAAAGACCAAGCAGATGTTTAGCCTGGTCTTAATTATATCCCTTTTTCAACATCTTTTTTATTGTTGATAATTCTTTTGTAATATGGTTTAACTGTTGCTGAATTTTTGCTTGCCCTTCTGCCGAACTTTTTTGTTGCAATGCTTTTTCTTGAGCTGCAATTACTTGTGAATAAATAACAATTGATTCACCAACAAGGATAATCATATTCCCTAATATCTCAATTTTATCAGATGCATTTTCACCTGATAAACCATTTACCATTTGTTCTTGAAACTGTGCTTGTTCCGGGTCTATTCCTCTGCCATTCATGCTAAAGACCTCACTTCCGCCCATTCTCCTACGATAGAATATGCTTTATCTTGTAAATTAATTATGTATAGAAGTTTGGTTTTGCCCCAAAATTCAATCGCGTTCTTTGCTAATCATTTATCATCGGCATAAAATTTTTTCTGTTTTCGCGAATAAAAAATGCTATTGTACTTATACTATTAAAGGTTTCACTTCTAATAATCCATTGACTTGGGAGGGTTAACCCGATGGCTGCGAATGATCGTTAGATACGGGAAATACCATAACAACTGAATAAGCTAAAGCATTCAAGCTAAAGCGGAGGTTGTGTGTCATGGAGAATGAAAAGTAAGTGAAATTAGGCCCGGAATTTGATTTCCGGGTCTTTTATTTTTTAATTTACAACTGATGAGGTTAAATATTTGGCCACACAAAAATCTTTCATAAAAATTGAAAATAGATTATACTGAACTCACTATCCAGTTAATTTAAGGAGGAACTTCCAGTGACTGAAAATCATCAAACTGATGCACCAAAAACGAAAATGAGCTTACAAGAAGCAGTAAAGCAGAAACTTGAAGCAAAGAAAAATCAAAATGCCCAAAGCAAAGCTATAATAGGTACGGATCTTTCAGCTAAAAAGATGAAAAGCCAACAAACGAAAAAAACAATGAATACTCGTAGAAAAATGGGTGTATAATGAACGGACAAAATCGTAAGGATGTTTTACCTGGTAAGACAGTTGACATCGTATTAAAAAAAGATCAAAAAACAGGTAAATTGACTAGAGGAATTGTGAAAGATCTTCTAACAAAATCAAGTACACATCCTCATGGTATTAAAGTAAGACTTACGGATGGACAAATTGGACGCATAAAGGAAGTTCACGACAATTAAATATGTAATAACATACTCGGAGTGATATCCGGGTTTTTTATTTCCCCATATTCCCCTTTTCTCTTTCCACTCTCGCGTATTTAATTTTCGTTATAACGTTGTCCAGAGCATACGTGACATGTATCCATAATAGTGAAATCTTCTAAAACTTTTACTGCTTTTTTAGAAGCTTCCTTTTCAGTATTCACGTTTTGTCGCATAAATTTAACGACTAATCCTTCGTATGTGGCATTAAAGTCACTACTATTAAATTGCATTTTTATTTTCTCTGGCTCTGCATAAAGAAGCTTATGAAGTTCTTTTTCTGTATAATCTTTTATCTTTTTATCATTATCAAAGAACCCTGAATCCCCATACATCTTCCATGGATACGTTCCAGGAGCATGTCCAGGAAATAGAATTGCCCCTTCATTCAATGACTTTTCCTTATCAATTGCTGCCTCTATGTTGACTGTAATAACTTTTCCAATTCCCTCACATGTTGGACACATACCTTCTGGATCATTAAAAGAATAGGCATTACTATAACCTATCGATGGTTTAGCAAATCAAGAATACAACACTCTAAATAGAGGAAGAATATCGGATACAGTCCCTAATGTTGAACGTGCATTTCCACCTAATCGTTTTTGGTCTACAACAAACCACAGTGGAAAGATTATTTATTTCATCGATATCCGGTCGACTATATCGAGGAAGAAATAGCCTGACAAAATTGCTATAAGTTTCATTCAATTGTCTACCAGCTTCTTGTGCTACCGTATCAAAAACAATGGAAGACTTACCTGAACCTGATACTCCAGTAAATACTGTAATTTTCCCTTTTGGAATTGTTAAGCTTATATTTTTTAAATTATTTTCACGGGCATTAATCAGTTCGATATATTGTTGTTCCATTTCGTCCCACCTCTTTCTGATAATCTGTTTGTACATTTCAATGAGATTTTAAACATCTCGCATATTAGGGAATCTATCATAACAAGACTACACTTGGGAAATCAACCAAATAATAGAAATACTATCAGTAAGTATATTATCTCTAATAAATTACATAAACAGATAATAAAAAACCATATTAAAAAGGAAAGGAGCTGGCAAAATGGGAGATCAAAAAGATAATAAGAATAATCCCCTAGATACTGAGAGCGTTCAATATCATCGTGATGAAGAATTTGGCACAACTGTCTTACATCCAGATGATACGAGTAAGAAAAAGCTTTCAATGAAAGACGTTTTAAATAAGATGGATGAAAATAATAGAGGAATGGCTTAACAGGAAATAAGTTAACCAGGCTATGCCCTATTTTGTATGTGTAAAGGATTCAACAAAAAAAGAGCGTTAATCCAATTGGATTAACGCTCTTTTTAATAATCAATATAGTCAAATTTGCAAATAATTTTTTATTTCTTATAGATTACGATCTTTTGTTTTACTATGGCTGGGGTACCAGGATTCGAACCTGGGCATGACGGAATCAAAATCCGTTGCCTTACCGCTTGGCTATACCCCAAAAATATGGGGCGGCTGATGGGAATCGAACCCACGAATGTCGGAACCACAATCCGATGCGTTAACCACTTCGCCACAGCCGCCATAAAAATGTGTAAATAAAAAAATGGTGGAGAGGGACGGATTCGAACCGCCGAACCCGAAGGAGCGGATTTACAGTCCGCCGCGTTTAGCCACTTCGCTACCTCTCCACATTATTATGATGTGTTTTCTGACTAATATTGGTCAGAATAATTAATAAAAAAAGCAGCGATCAAATCGTGCTTTTTTTGCCTAGCAACGTCCTACTCTCACAGGGGGAAGCCCCCAACTACCATCGGCGCTAAAGAGCTTAACTTCCGTGTTCGGTATGGGAACGGGTGTGACCTCTTTGCCATTATCACTAGACTATATAAATCATATATGGTGGGCCTAAATGGACTTGAACCATCGACCTCACGCTTATCAGGCGTGCGCTCTAACCAGCTGAGCTATAGGCCCATAAATTATGGAGCGGGTGATCGGAATCGAACCGACGACATCAGCTTGGAAGGCTGAGGTTTTACCATTAAACTACACCCGCAAATGGTGGGTCCGGACGGAATCGAACCGCCGACACTTTGAGCTTCAGTCAAATGCTCTAC
>NZ_JBMIRP010000029.1:0-12369 GCF_049202975.1 Ureibacillus sp. MALMAid1270
TGAAAATATTTTGATAATTAATTTCCAGTTTTAAAAAAATGAACATTAAAAAATCCCACCTAAAATAGGAGGGATGAAATAAATTGGTTTGAGGAAAATCCTTGAACCACAAAGCTCGGCGAATGCCGAGAGTCTATCTAACACAGAGGAGGTAATCCCCTCAACATATAATAAATACATCTTCGTTTGAGTTAATGTGCCTATCTTATAACAAAGGACCTTTAAACTCTCTGATTTTATTCTTCTCCTAATCATAGATAAGTTAGTTCCAATGTCTTCTATAAAAGCTTCTTTAGGTCCTACAATCACAGTTTCAATTTCTGCAGCTTCAACATTTCTTGTTTTTGGAACATAAATATCAACTGAATATGCTAGTGAATTTTTAAAAATGACTATTGCTTTTCCTTCCAGAATCCCATTAACCATTGAGTTAATATCTTCTTCTTGTTTAAATTCATTTCTTCTTAATATATTTTTCACTTCATCGTTATTAATATTTGAAAATGGTTGTACAATATTATTATTCAATTCCTCTTCCCCTACTAAATGCCCGAAAAATAATACCTCAATTTCTAACTCTGGAAATGTCCTAGTTACTAAATCATCACAATTATCTAATCTACCCTTAATATGTTCAGACAAATTTTTGTTTATGTACATTAGAAATTCCCCTCAAAACGTTATTAACGTGAGTATTTCTAAATTGAGTTATTTTTATTCAGAATTTTGTCAAACCGCTTCTCTCTCATATAGTCAGTATTACAAAATTATGTGAGGTAAAGACACATGCTCTTGAAGCATATCGTACATGTGAAAGGACTCTCTCAATCGTTGAAAATATAAAATTTTCATAATTATTGATTTCCTATAAATTGTTGAAACACATTAGTACAAAAAAAATAAACCGACCCCCATGTAAATGGAAGTCAGTTTTTAATCGGTTGGATATTTTTAAATGATCAAACTGATACTATGTCAAGAAAATGGACAGAAGTGTAATAAAGTTCTTCCACAGAGTAGTGGTAAGGGCGAAGGGTTAGGGATGGACACTCATGCTCTTTTCGAGCATTTCTTCCCGCTCTTCTCTCTGGCTCAATCCGCTTCAAATCCCTTTACTGATGTATCCACCAAAAAAACTCGTTCCAACTCCCCTCCTCCCTTAACCCTCACCAACTCTTACTCCCCCAACGCCTCAAGCCCTTTTCCAATATTCTCCGCCTAATAAAGTCGTTCCTTCATTTTCCCCACATTCATCTAATTTTTGTTCAGATTTTACAACCGTTTTGGACTAAAAAAGTCGTTCCATAGTAGAGGCGTAGTAGAGGTAAGGGTTTAGGTTTTAGGGGAAAAGAAAAAGGAAAAAAGGCTAGAAAACCCTTATTCCTTCTGGCTTTTTTCAATTTTAATCTTGCTCTTTAATTCCCTATTTCTTCCTTAATCCTTGTTTCTACTCTCCCGACTTTTTTTGTCCTGAACCGAGTTTTTTTTGGTCAGGAGCGAGTTTATTGGGTGAAGACAGCTTTAGTTGAACAAGAAATAAGTGTCGTCTAAGTGGCTCCAATCTTCAAGTAAAGCCCCCATTAGTGAAGTAAGAATTACTGAGAATAATTTAGTTCTCAGCTTTTGCTTCAAAATACTTTGTTATTAAATCCACAATAAAGAAAATTGTTACGTATATAAAAGCGATTAAACCTGTCTTTATTAAATCAAATGCAAGAATTAAAAATAACAGAGAACATATAAATGCACACCCTAAATGTTTTAAATAAGATAACCATATCGACTGATTTTTACCATAATATTCTATGGCAATTGATGATAAAACACCGCCAATAAAAAGTGTTGGTACCGTCCAAATACTTACTGCTAAACCAGCTACTAAACTATATCCACCTGAAAATTCATAGAACAAGAATGGTGCAATAAAGAATCCAATAACTGATGTCAGAAACGCTGCATAAAGTTTTTTTGAAATCGACTCAATCATTATCTCCCCCTTACATTTAATTCATTAAACTAAACTAACCTGCCCCTTTAGCCATCCATGAATCAAGACTTCACCACAGAAAATGTAAGAAAATATCGTTCTTACATGGTAGTTGAAGAACGAACTACTATACACACTTCACTATTTCCTTAATTCTACAATATCACAATTTACAGATAATTGGATAATTCCTTTACTGTTTTTAAAATAACTAAAAAACCCGACCCAAGAATTTGGATCGAGTTTATGAACGTTAGTTTCCATCTTTTTAATTAATTAATTAATAAAAACTTAGAGTTGGTACCCGACTTTGTTGTTCAGTACCCAACTTTGTTGTCATTCAAAATCTACTGTTTTAATAGAAAAAAGTTGTGAACTATACGGCTTTGAAATCCGCATTTTTACGCTCAAGACTGTAATCGTTAAAAGTAAAAGTCGTGAACCGCTCTTTTTACTACCACACAAAAAAGTTGGGAACTATTAACCACAATTTTAACCTTGAACTATGAGCAGGTACTCATAAGACTGAAAATTATTTTATTTATGTTTTAATAAAAAAATCCTGTCAAAAGACAGGATTTTTGGTTTGGGCTGTTAAGCCATGATAAATTGTTTTGGACCTTGGTGGTTTTCCTCGGTCATGATTTATTATATGTATAGAATACATTATTGTGCATTAAAAATCAAGAAAAATAAAATTAACTTTCCTCTTTTTCAGTATATTTATGTGGTTCAGCGATATCAGGAAGTTTTCCTGCGAATTCATCTGATATAACAGCATAAATTTTTTCAAGCAAATTTCTTCCTATATTTAACTTTTCTTCTGTGGGTTTTGTAGGACTAGATATTCGCATCTTGCTTATAGCCCTAATTTGATTCATTATTGCATACGAGTGTGTTTCTGTCGTCTCTTCATAATTCAATTCTTCAATTAAGCCCAAATATACTGACGGCTTTTTCACACCTTCTTCTGAAGTACAAGAAGAAAGCGGTATTACCGTAACCGTACCAGCAGAACGATTATTATCTTCAAGTACAATTGCATAATGCCTTCCACCAAATTCCGCACCAACATTGAAACCGAAATTGACGGTTAATACATCGCCTGGATTATACTTTACAATTTTTTCTGGTTTAAAGTTTTTTTCGAATTGTAAATAACCGTTTGACAGCTTAATCCATTTCAAGTATTTACGTCTAAGACCCTCATCCATATTATCAATTATTTTTTCTAGATTATTCAATTCATTATATTTAGACATAATCCTCCCCCTCTTATGGAAATGTTTATCTATCCATCATATAGATATTTTTATGATTAAAGCATAATAGTAAAAAAGCACCAATTCAATTTTAAATGAAAAGGTGCCAATCTGTCATTGTTTATTTTTAGACTGTTTCGTATTCTGTTACCTTTAATGAAACAAATCTTTTTATTTCATTTGAAACAGTTGAACGCAGACCCGCTTTTCGGTAAACTTGCCATTCAACAATTGGCTCTCCTTCTTCCTTCAATTTTTTGATACAAAATTCAACTCTTCTTTTTTGAAAAGCAACCGTATCCTCAGACACTTTTTTAATGTAATTCATAGTCATCGGTAATTTTTCAGCCTTTTTTTGTAATAATGATAACTCATTTAGTTTTTTTCCAATTGATGTTACTGTTATTTGTGTAGGCTTTTCACAACCTTTATCCCAAATTCGAATTAGGTTTTTTACATGTTTTAGTAATTCACAATCTCGTTTCTCCCAATCAATACGCTTATTTGGAGTTTGTATCCTTTGCTTTGCAGGAGAATTATCATTGAGCCAATCACGATCATTTCGATATAAAAATGCGTACACATCTGGTACCAAATTTCGCAATATTTTTCAATAACTTCACCTCTTTTTATTGAAGTAAACTGCCCCTTAGTGCAAATAACTTCAACATAAAAGGCATTAACCCTTCTTGGTTTAACGCCTCCGTTACTTTAAATACGTTTCCACACAATCTCGATTTTATTAGGATTACACTAAAATTGGGTGTCTATCTATCTTGAAAAACAAGATGGTTTAAGAATAAATTTCTACAACTAATTTAAAATCCTTGGCATAATGTCATTCTTATCATTATGTGGTAATTAGAAAATATTTTTGCTGTCTCTTTAAATATGACTAATTCACTCGACATTACATTCTCGTCAAGAGAATAAATTGACGTTATATTTTCATCCTCATCTTTAAGAATCATGGTAAAACTTCCTTTTCCCTGATTTTCTGTTTTGATAATATCCTTTAAATTATTTACTTTTTTCATTGAATATTTTTTTTGATCCAGTGAAGGGTCCCTCTTTGTGAATGGATATCTAAAAAAAGTACTATCTTTATCATAACGGGCTATTAATTTTATATTCTCCTCCAAATCGGGATGCAACATCCAACTGCCTTTTGGGGCTTCCACCTCTAATTTTTCCTTTTGTTCAGTCATAATCTTTGCCCAATACCAGTGCAGAGCATCTATCCAGTGACAACTATCCAAGTCTCTCCATTTACCTTCTTCAGTTAAGATTTGTGGTTTTCTATTTGGAAAAGGTAGTAATAACTCGCTATGAAAAATAACAATCATAGATTTTAAGAACAGCTCAATTGAATGCCTATAAAGAAAAAAGATTGGCATATGTTTTTGAGGAATGAAATCAGTTATAAACTCTTCAGATTCAACTAAAAAGTCAGCAGACTTTTTAAAAGCTTCAGCATTAATTCCAAAACCCTTATCAGTTTGATGTTCTATTCCTGACATTAGATATTTCATTGGTCCACTCCTTATTTACATCATAATACTTGTAATATTTCAGAAAAAACTCGAGTGGAAAGCTCAAGTTTGATTAATCTGGAAACCTCCCCCTTTACTTCAATAAGAAAGAGCTATTCTCCTTCTTGAAGAATAGCCCTTCGTTAGTGCAATAAAAAACTATTTAAAAACTAAATAATCTCCATTTTCTTGTTTAGCCAAAACTATTCCTGGATTCCCATCTACTGAATAAATTTCAGTTCCATAATCTAAATAATTTGAAGTAAATTCAACAGTAGGTGGTATTTCTACATCAATTTTCCCTTTGACTGTACCAATAAATTCTCCAGCTACAAGTTCCAATTCATTAGCCGTTTCAAACTCAGTATGTAATACCTCTCCATTAAGAAATAGTACTGCCACATAGGAACCGTTTGAACTGGTTTCTACTTTTGAAGTATCATTGCTACTATTTGTTGATGTTGAACAACCAGTTATTAAAAACAGAATAGATAACACTAAAGCCGTATTTATTATTTTCATTTAAAAATCTCCCTTAAGTTAATTTCATCTAAATAAAGCTACTTAAAGTTAGTCGATTTAAATGGAAAAATGTTACACTTCTTCTTTCATTAACCTGCCCTTTTACTTCAATAAGAAAAGGCATTTCTCATTCTTAAAGAAACACCCTCGTTAGTTTAAATGAATAATCTCACAATCTTTCTTTTTAATAGAATCTAAATCAAATGTAGTAATAGATTAGGAAGGGGTCGGTTCAGCAATAGTTTATTTTAGCCATTCGTCAAATACTGAATCATCCTTTAAATTAAAATAGTTTTTTGTAAACTTTATGAATTCCTGAGAGTTAACCTCTTTAAATAGGTACTCATCATAATATGTTTTTAAAAAACGCTCTGCCTCTTCTAATCCACCTCTCTTTTCAAACAACTTCCACAGCATAACATTGGTTTTGTCATAGATATAGGCGCTAGAGTCATATTCATCCAAGGATAAGTTTACAGGCAGTGGTTTTAACCGTTCTATCATTTTATACAAATTTTCATACGGTACAGTTTTATTTGGTCTTGAATAAGCGTATAATCCTGTGGCAAATCCGGCAAAACCCTCATCCAGCCATGCTTCATGATAAGGATCATTACTTATGACTCCATAAAACCACTGATGGGCAAGTTCATGCAAGATTGTACTTTTCAGTGGATCAGGGTCCAGTGCTATATCATTAATTGAATGTGCCGTCACAACACCTGGATATTCCATACTCATTCCATCTAATATAATATCCAGTTGGTCATGGGGATATAGACCAATGGTTTTTTCAAAATAAGTGAGCGCATCAGCTGCGAGTTCTGTAATTTCTTGAATAAGTTCTTTCTCTTGATCAAAACCAAATATTCTAATAGTGGTGTCGTTCACTTCTTTCTCTATTACGGAGGGATTCTGAAGTATCGCAATAAAGAATTCTTTCACCTGGCTGGCCTGCAATGTGCCTTGAGTGCTGCTAGGATAAGAATCGTTTGGACTAGTGGAGACAAGTGTATATCCTTCTGGCAAATGATACGTAACATAAAAATCACTAAAGTCTGTATGATACGTTTCCCCTTGAAACCTATACTCTTCCTTATTCCAACGGTGATTTCTATAAGTAGCAAGCATCGGGTAGAATTGAGCTAAGTAAAAGTTCCCGTTATTTTTGGTGAACCTTAATCCTTTTTCTGGAATGGTAAAATCATAGAGGATTTCTACACTTGTTTCTCCATTAGAAACTAAACCACTTTTTAATTGGATTTTTAGAGTATCTTCATTGAGAGTATACTTCACTTTCTCTCCATCCATTTTTATTTCTTGAATCGTTAGAGCTTGGGGTGCCTTCTCTGAGAAAATATTGGGAATGAGATAGAATACGAGCTCATTCCACGTATCCTTTGAATCATTTACAATGTCTATGTTTGCTTCTACTTCAAATATTTCAGAGCTGTTCATTTTCAAATTAATATTGTATGTGGTATTGCTTCCAGCAGGAATTCCCTTTGGAGAAAAGGCTGTTTCAACGTCTGTGGAACCTGAATTTTCCTCCAGTGGAGAAAGGGCATTTTTTACGTCTGTGGAATCTGAATTTTCGTCCTGTTTGCAACTAGAAAGAATAATAATCAATAAAATAAAGAAGTTAAAGAGTAGAAATGAACGCTTCAAAAAAAACCTCCTCTTTTTTAAAAAATTGTTTCTTCAACTATTCTGTCCTTTACTTCAATAAGAAAAGGGTATTTTCCTTCTTGAAGAATAGCCCTCGTTTAAGTGTAATCTCTTTGCACACAAATGGAACTTATTTTGATATGTTTCGACTATTATGTAGTATGAAAATTTTCGAAGGAGTTGTAAAAAGTGAAAAAGCATTTGTTGGTTTTAATCTTGGCAATTTGTTTTATTGCTGGATGCAGTAATTTCACAGAAACAGAAGCGAAAGAACGACTTGATGAAAAAATAAAAGGCAAATTTGAGATTGTAAATGTGGAGAAAGAAAAAGACGGATTTTTATTTTTGGTTACCGTAAAGGGAGAAGGTATGGATCACTATTTTGTAACAGAAGATGATATCATTAAAAGAGAACTTAATAATAAAGAATAGCCTAAATCAAAATGCCCTAGTTTTTTCACATTTAATTTTTTTCGTTTAATAATGCTTTTACATCAGCTAAAATTCTTGTTTGATTACAGAATTCCCATTATTACGATATCCCTTATTCATACAGATAGGTAAGGGTTTGAAGTTATCGCTCCCTTTTCCCCCTGTTCACACCGTACGTGCGACTTTCACCGCATACGGCGTTTCAACTAAACCAATTTATTCTTTCTATGTTTTAAGCAAACGAGTGCTGATTTTCCAAAGTTAGATTATTTCATTGTTACATTTCAGTCGTAAGTTATTTACTTTTTCTATTTGCTTATTTGAAAGCTTTACAGCTTTAAATAATTCTTCAATTTTAACTCTGTCTTTCAAATGTATCAGTTGATGTATAGCCTTGTTCAAAACTATTAAGTTTGAATAGCTATCATCTTTCGAAATGTGAAAAGGATTAATATGATGACAATGCCAATCGTTAATACCTAATTCTTCACCTAGAATGGCACATTTTCCGTATTGAGCAATAAACTTACTTATTCTGTTGTCGTTGTATTCAATAGATCTGTTTGGAATGTAGTTTCTCATGATGTAAGAAAGCGTATCTTTATTAATAGCCTTTAAGCTATTGTGAATTATCGCTCTGCCTTCGGCAGTGAAGTTACATATCACTTGGGAGAAACAAAGTGTTTTTCTCCATCGTTGTGCATGAATAGGGACAAAGACCATATTTTGTATTTTAAAAAGTTTAGACTTGTAACCCTTATACCTATTCTGTAAAGTCTTCGTCATCTCATGGAAACTTGCCTCAGTTCGAATATTCTTTAGTTGATTGTATAACGTCTTGCGTAGATGTAGATTTAACTCATTCAAGTTAATTGTAATTTGAGTTGCAGCTGAGTAATAGTTTTGGATTCCCATTACAACTGTATTAAAGTTCCAAACGGTCTGAACGCAAGGTTTTCTCTTGATTACTTTTATTGCTTCTTTAATCTTTTGAAAAGCATTTGCTTTAGCCTTTTTTGACATATCAGACTTTGCTACATAACCAAATCTGGTTTTACCTTTCCTTATGGCTTTCATTGAAAACCCTAAAAACTCTGAAGAATTTCTCTTCAAGTTCACAACCTTTGATTTTTCTTCACTTGTTTCCAAGTGCAATCTCTTATTCAAGAAATCTTTTAAAGCATTGTACATTTTTATTGCTTGTGACCTCGTGCGACACATTACCTTAAAATCATCCGCATAACGGACGATGAAACACTCTTTCAAATTCGATTTCTTTAATTGCTGATATTTGCTACCATTGGTCGAATAATTATATTTACTTTCAAATGTTTCCCACTGGTTACTGACCCACCAATCCAATTCATTTAACACTATGTTAGATAGTAATGGCGACAGAATACCACCTTGCGGTGTCCCTTTTGTTGGGATACCCTCTCCTACAATCTCTGCTTTTAATAACCTAGATATAATAGAAAGAAGTGATTTATCCCTAATACCTAATGACCACATTTGTTTTAAAAGTTTGCTATGATTAACGTTGTCAAAAAAACCTTTAATATCTACATCAACACAATGATGTAGTCCAGATTGATTAATCAGAAATTCGAGTCTAGTTTTGGCGTGATGAGTGTTTCGGTTCGGTCTAAAACCATAACTGTGTTTATGGAATTTGGCTTCACAAATTGGCTCTAGAATTTGCAGTACACATTGTTGAAAGATCCTATCCCAAATCGTAGGTATCCCTAATGGTCTAGTTTTATCTATTCCTTTTGGAATGAAAACCCGTCTAACTGGTTGTGGTTTATACCATTTGAACATAGCTTGAACTTTTGCAATTACATTTTCTACATGTAAATGCTGAATATCATTAATTGTTAATTTATCAATTCCAGCAGTTTTGCTACCTGTATTTCTTTTGATGTTTCGGTAGGCAAGACGTATATTATCCTTAGAACTCATAAGTTCTGTTAAGTTATAGAAATGATGACCACAAACACTTTGAGCATAGAGTGTGTCAAAACAGTCTTGCATACTATAATACTCATTGTGTCTCAGTTTCTTCCGTTTCAATAAGTCGGTGACTCCTTTCGGAGTTAAACCTCTTTTAGTCTCACAAGAACCTTATTAATCGATAAAGAACTGTCTTACTTGGTTGAATAAATCTTAATTAGTCTAGTGGCTATCCCTCCATGTGGATTAGACATTTCATTGGTACTGTGCCACCACTTTCACTGACATTAAGGCAATTTATACAATAACTACTATCATTATTGCTTTCCTTGCCAACGCTTCTTCGGAAGTAAGCCCTCCACGTTATCAGCTTACAATGTTGAATTATATCTATTATAGATTGAACTTAGGTGCTTCCTGTAAGCCCGTTAGCATTCATACGCCTGTAACGTATCATGGATTTTCATATTAGTTAGTTTTACTCACCCACATCTAACCTCACAGTTTGGTGATATACACATTTCTATGTATCGCAGTTATAGACCCGTACATTCAGAAGTTCGTCAGCTTAACCTTTTCTTATAGGTTTATTAGCATTCTCACCATATTCATTCAACTCAAGCATCATGAATTACACCACTCCCTCGAGTAGGCTTTCGTCAGCCGAACTGTTACGGTAATTTCTCACGCCTTTTCACCGAGCTTATAACACTATCATTCTTACTAAATCCAGTGCCATTCGACTAAGAGAGAACCCTTCCGAGCGTTACCTCATCATTTGATTCTTCGATATAACCCTTCAGTTCCGTAAGGAACTGTCTAGCCTTTACCTGAGTAATGTGACCATTCTCAATTTAAGCTAGAAACATTTCGCACAACTAACCTGCCCCGTTAGTTAAAGTGAAACCTTTCACAACATTTAATTTTACAAACCACAAGTATCCAATTTCTTTCTAAAAATAAGTTCACTTACTACTAACCAAACTTCCTCAGTTTCAGCACTTAATTCAACAACAACGTATAAATTTATGCGGTATCTCTATTTTTATATGAAATTTAATGTGCTAGTTATTGTGTTAAAATCCATTGAATTGTTAAATACAAAAAAGGAGACGCATATTTTCATGTGCGAATTTTGTCTCTAATTACATTGTAATTTATTGTTTTCTCCCCAATCAGAAACCGTTATACTAATAATGCTTCTTTAAATAAAAAATTAAATTTTGTTATGAGATTTTACTTCTTGTTCTATGTATTTTAATAGCTTAGTATTGCCGTTTCTTATAAATGAGCGAACATTTGCAGCCTCACTTACCTTATAAGCCGAAGTATTCTTATTTTTGAATTCCCCATCAAGAACACTCCTAATTTTACGTTTTTGAAAATCATCTATCGTTTCTAAATTGTTTTCAATGTATTCTGTAGTTAAAGGATAATTTTTTTTAATAATTTCAAAATCTCCACTTAACCCTACAAGATTGTGTATTTTAGATTTAGTTTTTCTAGCCCATTTTTTTATCTTTATTTCATAACTATCCCATTCCAATATAATGTTTTCTACTTTTTTTTGAAATAGGATATCTTGTTCTGAATATGATCTATTATAATGCCCTCTTCCTATATTTGAACTAGGGGAGTTATCTTCAATCCAATGTTTATCATATTTTCTTAGCCATGTATAAACTGCCCTATCTAATTTAGAAAGTTGACTACGAGAATAATTAGGATATTCTAAACGGAAGCTTTTCCATTGTTCTCTATAACCCATTGTTTTTTTATTTATTCTTTCTAATTTTTCAAGATTCCTTTCATCATCACTTTTAGCATTTACTCGGTCTCTAAGATATTTGCTTATTGTTCGATGTGACATCTTTGCTCGTATTGAAATCTCTTTAATAGTCAATTTTTGTTCTAAAAATTCATCAATTTTATGTTCCCAAACATGACCTTTTTGCATTATTCGATTATTAAAATATTTTACTTCAAGTGGCGACATTTCACCTTCTCTTAGTCGATATACAAAACCGCAACTACAAAACATATCGCCCTGGATAACCTTTTTCACTTTGTGATCTGTTATTTCTACTTTATCTACTACATTTTCAAGATAATGTTCCGCTAAGGGATTCATACAAATCCATGGACCTTTTCCGAATGGTTCATATTTATAATCTAATTTAAAGAAATTTTGGGCTGATCCACACAGTGCTCTCATAATGAGCAAATGTCTAATAGGATGCAATTTTTTTATTGAATTACGAAGTATGTATCTTAACCATGAAGAATCATTTACATCAAAATAGGAATTCAGTAGTTCCAAAAATCCCCTTGGATAATGTTCTAAAATTAACTCATTGATTTTTTTTAGGCGATCAAATATAGGATAGGCAATTCCCTTTATCTCTAAAAGGGTTATGTATTTTTTAGAAAAAAAGTCTCCATCAAATGCTTCGAGATTTCTTTTAAGTATATATTCTACATCCTCATTTAAGTTAAGTTATTGCCTTCATTACATCTGGCTCAAACTCATTAATAGGATCTATTATGTCTATACTTTTCGGCAAAATAAATCCAATATCTCTTATTGTTTGCATATCTAAAGGATATTCAACAAGACTACTTCTATGTATGCCGCAAACGAATATCCCTGGAATTTGATGGAGTCTACTCCAATAACTTTCACCATGCTTCTCAAACTGTTTTTTTATACATTTAGGGCAATAATATAACCTATCTTTTGTTACCACATCACCACTTATTTCAGGAAATATTCTATATTTCCTAATATCCGCATCAACAAATTCTGTCCACTTCTTTTGATAGAATGGTTTTGTAAGAGGTACAATTGTATGATTATTAATAAAAAACTCTTTACCTGAATTATTCATACCTCGAACATAAATCAGGGTTTTAGGCCAAAAACGATTAGATTCCCGATCCCTTTGAAAGAATCATGATTATTTTTCTTCTGAAAAGCATCTTTCTAGAATGAGGAGCGGAAAAATGCCTGTTT